>NZ_LAVM01000001.1:0-171199 GCF_001083815.1 Nocardiopsis sp. SBT366
CGACGGTGATGGCGTAGTAGGCGTCCACCCTGCGCACGTTCAGCACGGGGCACCTGGTCTGCACCGGTCCGTTGTCGCTCATGTCTGGTGGTGGCCTCTCTGGAACTCGGCTTCACTGTCCGGGTACCCGGAACTGCCGGGGATGTGGGTTGAGGCGAGCACAGCATCCTCGTCCACGCCTGGCTCGTTCCTCGCCGACGGCTCGACTCGTCCCGCACTTGCTGCGGGAGGTCGGCCCGGCGGTACCCGGACTTCTACAGCCTAGGAGTTCCGGCGGCTCTCCGTGAGCGACTGGGAGTGCTCCTGGAGGGAGCGCACCCCGAGGTCGCCGCGAACGCGGGCCTCGATCGCCTGCACGGCGGCGGCCAGGCCCTGCACGGTGGTGACGCTGGGCACCCCGCGGGAGATGGCCGCGGTTCGGATCTCGTATCCGTCCAGACGAGGACCGGACTGGCCCGCGCTGCCGAACGGGGTGTTGACGATCAGGTCCACTCCGCCGTCGTGGATGAGCTGCACGATCGTGCGTTCGCCGTTGGGTCCGGTGCCCGCGCTGTGCTTGCGCACCACGGTGGCGTGGACGCCGTTGCGGCGCAGCACCACGGCGGTCCCCTCGGTGGCCAGGATCTCGAAGCCGAGGTCGGCCAAGCGCTTGACCGGGAAGATCATCGAGCGCTTGTCCCGGTTGGCGACCGACACGAACACCTTGCCCTGGGTGGGCACGTCTCCGTTGACCGCCAGCTGGGACTTGGCGTAGGCCGGGCCGAACCCGGTGTCCAGGCCCATGACCTCACCGGTGGAGCGCATCTCGGGGCCAAGGACGGTGTCGACGCCCTCGCCCTCCTTGTTGATGAACCGGTTGAAGGGCAGCACGGCCTCCTTCACCGACACCGGGGCGTCGGCGGGCATGTCGCCGCCGTCGCCCTTGGCGGGCAGCATGCCCTCGGCGCGCAGGTCCGCGATGCTGCTCCCGGCCATGACGCGCGCCGCGGCCTTGGCCAGCGGCACGGCCGTGGCCTTGGAGACGAACGGGACCGTGCGGGAGGCGCGCGGGTTGGCCTCCAGGACGTTGAGGACTCCGGAGGCCAGCGCGTACTGGACGTTGAGCAGGCCCCGGACCCCGGTGCCCCGCGCGATGGCCTCGGTGGAGTAGCGGATGCGCTCGATGTCCTCGCTGCCCAGGGTGATGGAGGGCAGGGTGCACGCCGAGTCGCCGGAGTGGATGCCGGCCTCCTCGATGTGCTCCATGACGCCGCCCAGGTACAGGTCCTTGCCGTCGTAGAGGGCGTCGACGTCGATCTCGATGGCGTCGTCGAGGAAGCGGTCGATCAGGACCGGGTGCTCGGGGCTGACCTCGGCGTTGCGCTCGATGTAGTCGGCGAGCATCCGCTCGCTGTAGACGATCTCCATGCCCCGGCCGCCCAGCACGTAGGACGGGCGGACCATGACCGGGTAACCGATCTCGTCAGCGGCGACCTTGGCCTGCTCGAACGAGTAGGCGGTGCCGTACTTGGGCGCGGGCAGTCCGGCCTCGGCCAGGACCCTGCCGAACTCACCCCGGTCCTCGGCGAGGTCGATGGCCTCGGGGCTGGTGCCGATGATGGGCACCCCGGCGTCCTTGAGGCGGCGGGCCAGTCCGAGCGGGGTCTGGCCGCCCAGCTGGACGATGACGCCGACGACCGGTCCGGCGGCCTGTTCGGCGCGCACGACCTCCAGGACGTCCTCCAGGGTGAGCGGCTCGAAGTAGAGCCGGTCGCTGGTGTCGTAGTCGGTGGAGACGGTCTCGGGGTTGCAGTTGACCATGACGGTCTCGAACCCGGCCTCGGAGAGGGCGAAGGAGGCGTGGACGCAGGAGTAGTCGAACTCCACGCCCTGGCCGATCCGGTTGGGGCCCGATCCCAGGATGATGATCTTGGGCCGGTCTCCGGTGGGGACCTCGGTCTCCTCGTCGTAGCTGGAGTACAGGTACGGCGTCTCCGCCTTGAACTCGGCCGCGCAGGTGTCCACGGTCAGGTAGACGGGGTGGATGCCCAGGGCGTGGCGGAGTTCGCGGACGACGTCCTCGGGCCTGCCGGTGATCTCGCCGATCTGGACGTCGGAGAAGCCGAGGCCCTTGACGTCGCGGAGCAGGGCGGCGTCGAGCTTGGGCGCGCTGGCCAGGGCGCGGGCGGTCTCCTCCAGACGCAGCATCTGGTCCAGGAACCACGGGTCGATCTTCGTGGCCTCGTGCAGCTCCTCGACGGTCGCACCGGCACGGAGGGCCTGCTGGACCTGGCGGAGGCGGTGCTCGGTGGGCTGGGCGGAGCGGCGCAGGAGCTCGTCCTTGTCGCCGGGGTCCCCGGCCCAGGTCAGGCCGACACCGGCCTTCTCCAGCGACCGCATGGCCTTCTGAAGCGCCTCGGGGAAGGACCGGCCGATGGCCATGGCCTCGCCCACCGACTTCATGGTGGTGGTGAGGGTGGGGTCCGCGCCGGGGAACTTCTCGAAGGCGAAGCGGGGGACCTTGACGACCACGTAGTCGAGCGTGGGCTCGAAGCTGGCCGGGGTCTCCTTGGTGATGTCGTTGGGGATCTCGTCCAGCGTGTAGCCGACGGCCAGCTTGGCGGCGATCTTGGCGATCGGGAAGCCGGTGGCCTTGGAGGCCAGGGCCGAGGAGCGGGACACCCGGGGGTTCATCTCGATGACGATGACCCGGCCGGTGGTGGGGTGGACGGCGAACTGGATGTTGCAGCCGCCGGTGTCCACGCCGACCTCGCGGATGACCGCGATGCCGATGTCGCGCAGCTTCTGGTACTCGCGGTCGGTGAGGGTCATGGCCGGGGCCACGGTGATGGAGTCACCGGTGTGCACGCCCATGGGGTCGAGGTTCTCGATGGAGCACACGACCACGACGTTGTCGTTGGTGTCGCGCATCAGCTCCAGCTCGTACTCCTTCCAGCCGAGGATGGACTCCTCCAGGAGCACCTCGGTGGTCGGGGAGAGCGCCAGGCCCTGGCCCGCGATGCGGCGGAGCTCGTTTTCGTTGTGGGCGAATCCGGAACCGGCGCCGCCCATGGTGAAGGACGGGCGCACGACGACCGGGTAGTCGAGTTCCTCGGCCGCGTCCAGGCACTCCTGGAGGTCGTGGCAGATGCGCGAGCGGGCGGACTCGCCGCCGATGCGCTCGACGATCCCCTTGAAGACCTCGCGGTCCTCGCCGGACTGGATGGCGTCGATGTTGGCGCCGATCAGTTCGACGTCGTACTTGGCCAGGATCCCGGCCTCGTGCAGGTCGACGGCGGCGTTGAGCGCGGTCTGCCCGCCCAGGGTGGGCAGGAGCGCGTCGGGGCGCTCCTTGGCGATGATCTTCTCGATCATCTCGGGGGTGATCGGCTCGACGTACGTGGCGTCGGCGATCTCCGGGTCGGTCATGATCGTGGCCGGGTTGGAGTTGACCAGGATGACCCGCAGGCCCTCGGCCCGCAGGACACGGCAGGCCTGGGTGCCCGAGTAGTCGAACTCGGCCGCCTGCCCGATCACGATCGGGCCGGAGCCGATCACGAGGACGGATGAAAGATCACTACGGCGCGGCATGCTCTGTTCCTCTTACTACTTGGCAGCCGGTGCGGGCTGGGCGGACATCAGGTCGACGAACTCGTCGAAGAGCTCGGACGCGTCGTGGGGGCCCGCGGCGGCCTCCGGGTGGAACTGGACGCTGAACACGGGTCGGTCCAGCAGCCGCAGGCCCTCGACGACCTGGTCGTTGAGGCCGATGTGGCTGACCTCGGCCCGGCCGTAGGGGGTGTCGAAGGGTGCGTCGAGCGGGGCGTCCACGGCGAAGCCGTGGTTCTGGCTGGTGATCGCCACCTTCTTGGTGCGGGTGTCGATGACCGGCTGGTTGACGCCTCGGTGGCCGAAGGGCAGCTTGTAGGTGCCCAGGCCCAGGGAGCGGCCCAGGATCTGGTTGCCGAAGCAGATGCCGAAGAGCGGCTTCCCGGCGTCCAGGACCCCGCGCATGGCGTCGACCGAGCGGTCGGCGGTGGCGGGGTCTCCGGGGCCGTTACTGAAGAAGACGCCGTCCGGGTCCAACGCGAGGATGTCCACCGCCGCGGCGGTGGCGGGCAGGACCGTGACCCTGCACCCGCGCTCGGCCAGCCGCTGGGGCGTCATGGCCTTGATGCCGAGGTCGACGGCGGCCACATGGAGGCGGGTCTCGACTCCCTGGGGAGGCAGGACCTCGTAGGCGGCCTCGGTGCTGACCTCGGCGGCGAGGTCGGAACCGGCCATGCGGGGCTGCTCGAGGATGCGGGCGAGCAGCGCCCTGGGGTCGCTCTCCACGCTGCTGACCGCCGCGCGCATGGCGCCCCGGTCGCGCAGGTGGCGGGTGAGGGCCCGGGTGCCGGTCAGCGCGATGCCGACCACGCCCTGGCGGCGCAGCTCCTCGTCGAGGGTGCGCTGGGCGCGCCAGTTGGAGGGGATGCGCGCGGGCTCGCGGACGACGTAGCCCGCCACCCAGATCCGGCCGGACTCGGGGTCGTCGTCGTTGACCCCGGTGTTGCCGATGTGCGGGGCGGTCATCGCCACGATCTGGCGGTGGTACGAGGGGTCGGTGAGGGTCTCCTGGTAGCCGGTCATCCCGGTGTTGAAGACGGCCTCCCCGAAGGTCTCGCCGGTGGCGCCGAAGGAGCGGCCGTGGAACACACGACCGTCCTCAAGCACCAGGATCGCCGGACCGCCGGTCTCCTCGGACACGTTTTCCCCCTCTGCCGCACCAGGCTCGGCCTGGGCGTTCACTGCGTTCGGTGTACTCAATTGATCTTCCCCTCCAGGACGGTGGGCGCGCCGCGCAGGAACGTGGCGCGGACCCGACCGGGCAGGGTCATGCCCCGGAAGGGGGTGTTGTCGCTCTTGGACGCCATGGCCGCGCCGTCGACGTCGACCGGCGCCGCGGGGTCGTACAGGACGACGTTGGCGGGCTCGCCCACGGTGAGCTCACGGCCGTGTCCGCTGACCCGTCCGATGCGGGCGGGTGCCGTGGACATGCGATCGGCGACCTCGGCCCAGGTGAGCAGGCCGGTGTCGACCATGGTGCGCTGCACGACCGCCAACGCGGTCTCCAGCCCGACCATTCCCATGGCGGCGTTGGACCACTCGGTCTCCTTGGCCTCCGCGGGGTGGGGGGCGTGGTCGGTGGCGACGATGTCGATCGTGCCGTCCGCCAGTCCCTCGCGCAGCGCCTGGACGTCCTCGGCGGTGCGCAGGGGCGGGTTGACCTTGTAGATCGGGTCGTAGCCCTCCACCAGTTCGTCGGTGAGGAGCAGGTGGTGGGGGGTGACCTCGGCGGTGACGTCGCAGCCCCGCGCCTTGGCCCAGCGGATGATGTCGACCGAGCCCTTGGTGGAGACGTGGCACACGTGCAGGCGCGAGCCGACGTGCTGGGCGAGCAGGCAGTCGCGGGCGATGATCGCCTCCTCGGCGACCGCGGGCCAGCCGGGCAGGCCGAGGCGGTCGGAGACGCAGCCCTCGTTCATCTGGGCGCCCTCGGTCAGGCGGGGTTCCTGGGCGTGCTGGGCGATGACGCCGTCGAACGCCTTGACGTACTCCAGGGCGCGCCGCATCAGCAGGGCGTCGGAGACGCAGATGCCGTCGTCGGAGAAGACCCGGACCTGCGCGGCGGAGTCGGCCATGGCGCCGATCTCGGAGAGCTGCTGACCGGCGAGTCCGACGGTGACGGCACCGACGGGGCGCACATCGCAGTACCCGGCCTCGCGGCCCAGGCGCCAGACCTGCTCGACCACTCCGGCGGTGTCGGCGACGGGGTCGGTGTTGGCCATGGCGTGTACGGAGGTGTAGCCGCCCATCGCGGCCGAGCGGGAGCCCGAGGCCACCGTCTCGGCGTCCTCTCGGCCGGGTTCGCGCAGGTGGGTGTGGAGGTCCACGAGTCCGGGCAGGGCGACCAGACCGGTGGCGTCCACGACCAGGGCGTCCTCGGGGGCCTCCAGGTCCGGGCCGATCCCGGCGATACGGCCGTCGACGAACAGCAGGTCGACGGGGTCACCGCCGAGCGGGCGGGCGCCCCTGATCAGGTACGGTCCGGTGTTTTCGGGCATGAGGGTGTCGGCTTTCTCGTGTTTCGTGAGTTTCGTGGGGCGGCCTGGGCGGGGCCCCGAACAGCGCGGCTCGCTCCGGCGGCTCTCGCGTGTTCGGGGGCCGGTGCTCCTAGGAGCCGCCGAGCAGCAGGTAGAGCACGGCCATGCGCAGGCTGACACCGTTGGCGACCTGCTCGGTGACGGTGCAGCGCGGGGAGTCGGCGACCTCGGCGGAGATCTCCATGCCGCGGACCATCGGACCGGGGTGCATGACGATCGCGTCGGAGGGCATCCGGCCCAGGCGCTCGCCGTCGAGGCCGTAGTTGCGGCTGTACTCGCGGACGGAGGGGAAGAACGAGTCGCGCATGCGCTCGGCCTGGACCCGCAACATCATGACCACGTCGGACTTGGGCAGGACCTCGTCGAGGTCGTAGGAGACCTCGCACGGCCAGGTGTGCACCGAGACCGGCAGCAGGGTGGGCGGCGCGACCAGGGTGACGTGCGCGCCCAGGGTGGTGAGCAGCAGCACGTTGGAGCGGGCGACCCGGCTGTGCAGGATGTCGCCGACCACGGCCACGCGCAGGCCGTCGAGACGGCCCAGGCGGTCACGCATGGTGTAGGCGTCCAGCAGGGCCTGGGTGGGGTGTTCGTGGGTGCCGTCGCCCGCGTTGAGGACGGAGCCGTCCACCCAGTGGGCCAGGCGGTGGGCGGCGCCGGAGGCGCTGTGCCGGATGACCACGGCGTCGGCCCCCATGGCCTGGAGGGTGAGCGCGGTGTCCTTGAGGCTCTCGCCCTTGGAGACGCTGGAGCCCTTGGCCGAGAAGTTGATGACGTCGGCGGACAGGCGCTTGGCGGCCAGTTCGAAGGAGGTCCGGGTGCGCGTGGAGTCCTCGTAGAAGAGGTTGACCACGGTGCGCCCGCGCAGGGTGGGCAGCTTCTTGACGGAGCGGTCCCCGACCTGCGCCAGTTCGGCGGCGGTGTCCAGGATGAGCGTGGCCTCGTCGCGGCTGAGGTCGCCGGTGGAGAGCAGGTGGCGCATCAGGCGTCCCCTTCCTTGGTGTCGGCCGAGGTCGCGACCGCGCCGGAGCGCGGCTTCGAGGGACCGAGGAGGACCGCGTCCTGGCCGTCGGTCTCGGACAGAAGGACCGTGACGCTCTCGCGCAGGGAGGTGGGCAGGTTCTTGCCCACGTAGTCGGCGCGGATGGGGAGTTCGCGGTGGCCCCGGTCGACGAGGACGGCGAGCTGGACGGCGCGGGGGCGGCCGAGGTCGCCGAGGGCGTCGAGGGCGGCACGGACGGTGCGGCCGGAGAAGAGGACGTCGTCGACGAGGACGACCACGCGGTCGTCGAGGCCGCCCGTGGGGATCGCGGTCCGGCCCAGGGCGCGGGCCGGGGCCAGGTGCAGGTCGTCGCGGTACATCGTGATGTCGAGCGAGCCGTGGGGAACGCTGAGGTCCTCGACACGCTCGATGCGGCGAGCCAGGCGCTCGGCGAGCGGTACGCCCCGTGAGGGGATGCCCAGGAGGGTGACGTGTTCGCCGCCCTTGGTGCGTTCGAGCACCTCGTGGGCGATGCGGGTCAGGGCCCGGTTGATCTCGTTGCCGTCGAGGACGGCTCTGGTGCCTTCGGGTACGTCGGGGGTTTCCGGTACCTCGGGTGAGGGCGCGGGGACACCAGTACCCGTGTCACCCCTGGTTGGTTTTCGCGCACGCAAAGTAGTGACCCCTTCCCTGCCTCACAGAACAGGTCGTTAAAGGATGTCGATCGGAGCCACGCTACCAGCGCGGACGGTGAGGCCCTCTGGCGCGTTCCACGCTCCGAGACTGTCAGTGTGATGCTGATCACAAAGACCGTCGATGATTGCCCAGCTAAGAGTATCCGTATCATGACACTCCGGATTTGCACACCATTCGGATGAAACGCGAAATTCCCTGTAGGGACGGGCTTTCCGCCCTCCGTGCGTGCCCCACTCGCCCCCACTTCTCCCAAAATGAGAGGCGTCTCACCTACGCACGGTTTGGCCACTGATTAGTCGCGTTTCACACCAACAGCTTGACCTGGACACCAGCCCCCCTCTACCGTCACTGTCTGTAACCACTACCGGGTGGGGTTGCACCCCGTGACCATCCGCTGGACCGCTCAGGCGGCCCGCCGAGTACGAGCGGACGTCTCCCCACTCACGCCAGCCACCGTCACGGCCGGGAGCGACAAGAAAATGCCATCCGAATACGCCAAGTCCCTCGGTGCGCGACTGCGTGCCATCCGCACCCAGCAGGGCCTGTCCCTTCACGGGGTGGAGGAGAAGTCCCACGGACGCTGGAAGGCCGTCGTGGTGGGCTCCTACGAGCGCGGTGACCGTGCCGTCACCGTTCAGAAGCTGGCCGAACTGGCCGACTTCTACGGGGTGCCGATGTCGGAGCTGCTGCCCGGCGGCGCCGCCCCCACACCCCTTGGGCCCACACCCAAGCTGGTCATCGATCTGGAGCGCATGCAGCAGCTCCCACAGGAGAAGGCGGGCCCGCTCTCCCGCTACGTCGCCACCATCCAGAGCCAGCGGGGCGACTACAACGGGCGGGTGCTGTCCATCCGTCAGGAGGACCTGCGCTCACTCGCGGTCATCTACGACAAGTCGCCCGGCGACCTGACCGAGGAACTCATCAACTGGGGCGTCCTCGACCCCGAGGCGCGTCGCGCAGTCGACGCCTTCTAGGAATCTCCGGCTCCGGGAACCCCCGGAACGGGAGAAGGCCGGGTGCCCCCTTGGGGGAACACCCGGCCTTCAGTGTGTCCGGACACGGGAACGCCGCACGGCGCTCCCGCGTGAACGCACGCGGCCGGGCAGGGGCTTCCCCTCCCCGACCCGGCCGCGCCGTGCCCCGTCGGACGAACCGACGGAGCCAGTCGAACTCGTGTTCGACAGAGCACAGTTAACACTCCACCCGGGGGACTCGTCAAGGAGCGGCGCGCACGGCGCACGCCAGGACCAGCGGCGACCGGTGGACACGCCCTAGTGTGGGGGCGTGGCAGCCCGTACCGAGTTACGCGAACTCGCTCCCCCCGCCTTCACCCACTCCGTGCCCGCCCTGCTGGAGATCTACGAGGCGGCCATGCGCCCACCGCCCGACCAGCTCCCCGGGCGGGCCGCCGTGATGGCCTCCCACGCCGGTTACCCCGGGTTCGGTTGCGTGGTGGCCATGGACGGCGAGCGACCCCTCGGCTTCGCCTACGCCTTCCACGGCCGCGAGGGCCAGTGGTGGCACGACGTCGTCACCGAGGGGCTGAGACTGCATGGGCGCTCACGGCACGCGCGCCGGTACCTGACGGACCCGCTGGAGATCGCCGAGGTCCACGTGCTCCCGGACGCGCAGAACCGGGGACTGGGCCGTTCCCTGCTGCACGCGCTGTGCGCGCGGAGGCCGGAGCGCACCGCCGTGTTGTCCACCCGTACGGGACCCACCGCGGCGCGCCACCTCTACCGCTCGTGCGGGTTCGTCGAGGTGCTGGAGTCCTTCTCGTTCCCCGGCTCCCCCGACCAGCCCTTCTCGATCATGGCCGCTCGGCTGCCGCTCCTCGGACCCGGTGCCCGGCGACCTCGCGGTAGATCTCCCTTGTGGCCGTGGACTGGTTGAACGTGATGAAGTGGATGCCCGGGGCGCCCTCGGAGAGGAGCCGCTCGCACATGCGCTGGGCGTGCTCGATCCCGAAGGCGCGCACCGCCTCCTCGTCGTCGCCGAACCGCTGGAAGCGCTCGGCCAGCGCGGAGGGGAACGGGGCTCCGGAGAGCTTCTCCGAGCGCGGGATGGAGGCGAGCTTCACCACCGGGAAGACCTCGGGGATGATCGGCACCTCACAGCCGCGCGCGGCCACCCGGTCGCGCAGGCGCAGGTAGTCGTCGGCGTCGAAGAACATCTGGGTGATGGCGTAGTCCGCCCCGGCCTCGCACTTGCGCACGAAGTGGTCGGTGTCGACCTCCACGTCGGCCGAGCGAGGGTGCTTGTAGGGGAAGGCCGCCACTCCGACGCAGAAGTCGCCGCTCTCCTTGAGGAGCCGGACCAGCTCCTCGGCGTAGGTGAGCCCGGCGGGGTGCTGGACCCACTCGCCGTCGGGGTCGCCGGGCGGGTCGCCGCGCACGGCCAGCATGTTGGACACGCCCGCGTCGGCCAGGCGGCCGATGAGGTGGCGCAGTTCGGCGACGGAGTGGTCCACCAGGGTCATGTGGGCGACCGGCATCAGGGTGGTGTCGGTCGCGATGCGCTCGGTGGTCTCCACCGTCAGGTCGCGGGTGCCGCCTCCGGCGCCATAGGTGACGGAGACGAAGGACGGGCCGAGGGCCTCGATCTCGCGGATCGCGCGCCAGAGTCGTTCCTGGGCCCTGGCGTTGCGGGGCGGGAAGAACTCGAAGGAGAACATCGGCTCGCCCGAGTCGAGGAGGTCGCGGATATGACGCGGCCTGGAAGCCGGGGTTCGGGGCGCCACGGGGCGGGTCGGTGCAGCCAACATGGCATCAACCTTAGGCGAGACCCCCTCGCAACCGGACGCCGCGTCCCACTTTCTGAGACAAAAACTGGAACCCGGCTCCATTTCTCATAATGCGAGACAACAAATGCCACATTGGACAACACTGTCTCCCATTATGGGCAAAGTGGGTCTCACTCGCCCCCTCTGCCGGGACCGGACCCCATTACCTCGATCCGGGGCATCCTCGCGCGGACCAGCCGCTAATGTGCAGGGTATGGCCGTCTCCACATCTTCCTCAGCCACCTCAGCCGTGTCCGTCATCCGCTCCGACGTGGACCGCGAACTCTCCTCCTTCTGCGCCTCGCACCGCGAACGGCTCCTGGAGATCGGGGAGGAACTGGCCCCGGCCATGGACTCCCTGGAGGTGATGGTCTCCGCGGGCAAGCGCCTGCGCCCCACCTTCGCCTACTGGGGATGGCGCGGCGCGGGCGGCACCGCCGGTGACGAGCGCATGGTGCGGGCCGCGGCCTCCCTGGAGTTCCTCCAGGCCTGTGCCCTGGTCCACGACGACGTGATCGACAACAGCGACACGCGGCGCGGGCGGCCCGCCACGCACAAGCGCATGGCCGGTCTGCACGCCGACCACGGCTGGAACGGTGACAGCGAGGGGTTCGGCGAGGGCGCCGCGATCCTCATCGGCGACCTCTGCCTGGCCTGGTCGGACGAGATGTACCAGGGCAGCGGGTTCTCAGCGGACACGCTCCAGGCCGGGCGGCCCCCCTTCGACGCGATGCGCACGGAGGTGATGGCCGGTCAGTACCTGGACACCCTGGAGCAGGTGCGGGGCACCGCCACCCGCGAGGCCGCCCTGCGCGTGATGCGCTACAAGTCGGCCAAGTACACGGTGGAGCGGCCGCTGCACCTGGGCGCCGCGCTGGCCGGGCGCCACGAGGAGCTGGCCGGCGTCTACACCGACTACGGCATCCCCCTGGGCATCGCCTTCCAGCTGCGCGACGACGTGCTCGGGGTCTTCGGCGACCCGGGCACCACGGGCAAGCCCGCCGGTGACGACCTGCGCGAGGGCAAGCGCACCCTGGTCGTCGCCGAGACCCTGGCCCGGTCCGGCGCGGCCGACGCCGAGCGCTTCCGGAGCCTGCTGGGCGCGCCGGACCTCGCCGTGGAGGCTGTGGACTGGATGTGCGCCCTGATCGAGTCCTCCGGGGCTCTGGCCGCCTGCGAGTCGATGGTCTCCGAGTACGCGGACCAGGCGCTGGCCGCCCTGGAGAGCCCCGAGCTGGACTCGTCCGCCCGCGGGCCGCTCGGCGACCTGGTGGTGGCGGCCACGCGACGCTCGCACTGATCCGCCTCGGGTGGGTCGAACCGACCCACCCCCGGCGCTCACCCTCGAAGCCCCTAGGGGTCAACCCTGGCGACTTCGGGGGTTTTCTCACGCCTGGTACCTGTTGCGGCTTCTGCCTGACTCCCGATTGAATCGAGACTCACGATACATCTCGACACCGGAGTCCTCCCCATGTCCCGACAGACCCCCGTGCTCGGTCCGACCGGTGCCACGGAGCGGGCGTTGGCGCCCGACCTCGCGCGCGGCTTCATGCTGTTGTTCATCGCCCTGGCCAACACCGTCTGGTACCTGTGGGCGGCCCCGAGCAACGGCCCGACCATGCATCCCACCCCCGAGGGCGGCCTGGACTCCGTCGCCCAGTTCTTCACGATCATGGCCGTGGACATGCGCAGCTATCCGATGTTCGCGTTCCTGTTCGGCTACGGGATGATGCAGCTGGCCCGCCGCCAGGAGGCGGCCGGAGCCGACGTGAGGAGCGTCAACGCCCTGCTGCGCCGCCGGAACCTGTGGCTGATCGTCTTCGGCTTCTTCCACGCCCTGCTGCTGTGGATGGGCGACGTCCTGGGCGCCTACGGCGTGGCCGGACTGGTCCTGGGCTGGCTGTTCTTCCGGCGCAAGGACGTGACCCTGATCGTGTGGGGCGCCGTGCTGACCTCGCTCATGACGTTGGTCAGCGCGTTCAGCCTCCTGGCCCTGCCGTTCGTCAGCGAGACCGACGGCGGCTCGGGCGGCTTCGACATCAGCGAGATGGCGGGCAACATCGGTGACCCGTCCATCGCCTCCGCCGCCGTGGACCGGGTGGCGAACTGGCCCCTGGTCAGCGTCGGCCAGGGACTGCTGGGCCTGGTCGTGCCCACCGCGATCCTGATCGGTTTCTGGGCCGCGCGCCGCGGGTTCCTGGAGGAGCCCGGTCAGAACCTGCGGGCCCTGCGCTGGGTGGCGGTCCTCGGCATCGCCGTCGGCTGGATCGGCGGCCTCCCCGAGGCGCTGAACCAGGTCGGTGTCTGGGACCTGAACGCCGCCCAGGGCCTCATGCTCGCCTTCCCGCACATGCTGACCGGGCTCTTCGGCGGCCTGGGGTACGTCGCGCTGATCGCGCTGATCGCCCACCGCCTCCAGGAGCGCGGCCGGACCGGTGGGGTCGTGGTGACCGCTCTGGGCGCCACCGGCAGGCGTTCCCTCAGCGCCTACCTGGCGCAGTCCGTCCTGTGCGCGCCGATCCTGGCCGCGTGGGGTCTGGGCCTGGCCGCGTACCTCACCTCGTGGACGATGTTCCTGTACGCGGTCGCGGTGTGGCTGGTCACGGTGGCGGGCGCCTACGCCATGGAGCGCGCCGGACGACGCGGACCGGCCGAGGTGCTGCTGCGCAAGCTGTCCTACCGGCGTTCGACGAGGGCGGTCGCGGAGCCCTCCGGACCGCCCCGGGCGGACGAGCACCAAGAGCGCACCAGCGCCTGACCGGGGGGCGCAAAAAGGGGCGCGCCGGTCAGCGACCGGTGGACACTCGTACCCCAGGATGGGTTTCCATGGGCGACGATCACATGACAAACCACACCATAGGGGTGACCGGGGCCACCGGTGCGCTGGGCGGGCGTGTGGCCGCCCGGATCGCACGGCTCGGACTGGCTCAGCGCCTCATCGTGCGCGACATCAACCGGGCTCCGGAGTACCCGGAGAGCAGCGCGGCGATGGCGGTCTACGAGGACACAGCCGCCTTCGAGAAGGCCTGTCGTGGCGTGGACACGCTCTTCCTGGTCTCGGCGACGGAGTCCGAGGACCGGGTGGAGGCCCATCTGAGCGCCGTGGACGGGGCGGTCCGCGCCGGTGTGTCACGGATCGTCTATCTGTCGTTCCTGGGCGCGGGCCCGGCGTCCACGTTCACGTTCGCCCGCACGCACTTCTACACGGAGGCCCACATCCGGTCGACGGGTGTGTCCCACACGTTCCTGAGACCCAGCCTGTACCTGGACCTGCTGCCCCGTTGGGTGGACGAGAAGGGCGTGGTGCGCGGCCCGGCCGGGGAGGGCCGGGTCGCGTGGGTCTCGCGCGACGACGTGGCCGACGTCGCCGCGGCCGTGCTGACCGATCCGGTGGTGGCGGCGGCCTCGGAGGACAGGACACACGACGTGACCGGGCCGGAGTCGCTGTCGGTGGGCGCCACCGTGGAGAAGCTGGGCCGGTTGACCGGGCGGAGCGTCCGGTACGTGCCCGAGACCTGGGAGGAGGCCCTGGAATCGCGTCGTCCGAGCGGGGCCGCCGAGTGGGCGATCGAGGGCTGGGCCTCCTCGTACGCCGCCATCGCCGCCGGGGAGCTGGATGTGGTCTCGCCCGTCGTTCCCGACCTGACCGGGCACCCGGCGCAGTCCATCGAGGGGTTCCTGCGCCGCCATCCGAGCGCCCTCTCCCACGTCGGGGGCTGACCGCCCCCTCCCCCGCCACCGCCGTGCCCCGGGCGCGGCGGTTCCCCTTGTCCGGGACGGCGGCCCTTGACCTCAACATTCGTTGAGGAACCAGTCTTGGCTCCGGGGGACACTCCCCCGCCGAAGGAGAGTGGTGGAGATGCGCGCGGTGCGAGTGGACGAGTTCGGTGGCCCGGAGGTCCTGGTGACGCGGGAGCTGCCCGACCCCGAACCCGGCCCCGGCGAGGTGCTGGTCGAGGTCGGGGCGGCCAACGTGATCTACCTCGACACCCTGATCCGCAGCGGCGCCGCACAGGGCCACTTCCCCCAGGCCCCGCCCTACGTGCCCGGGGGTAGCGTGGTCGGCCGGGTCACCTCGGTCGGCCCCGGCACCGACCCGGCCTGGACGGGCACGCGGGTCCTCACCCGCACGGACGACGGCGGATACGCCGACCGCGTCACCGTCCCGGCCGAGGGGCTGCTCCGGGTCCCCGAGGAGCTGCGCCCCCTCGACGCCCTGGCCCTGATGGTCGACGGGGCGACCGCGATGATGCTGGAGCGGGCCGCCCGCTTCGGTCCGGATGCCTGGGTCCTGGTCCTGGCCGCCACCGGCGGGGCAGGCAGCCTGGTCGTGCAACTCGCCCGTCTCGCGGGGGCCCGGGTGATCGGCGCCGCCCGGGGCGCGGAGAAGCTGGCGCTGGCCCGGTCCCTCGGAGCGGAGGAGGCCGTGGACTACTCGCAGCCGGGCTGGCTGGACCGGGTGCGCGGGATCACCGGCGGCGCCGGGGCCGCCGTGGTGATCGACGGGGCCGGCGGTGAGCTGGGATCGGCCTCCTTCGGGGCGGTGGCCGACGGCGGCCGGTTCCTCAGCTACGGCACGGCCGGAGGCTCGTTCGCCGAGGTGGACACGACCGAGGCCGAGCGGCGCGGGATCACCGCCCTGGGTCTGAACGAGATGCAGGCGCGGCCGGGAACGGACCGAGGCGACCTCACCAGGCTCGCACTGGAGGAGGCGCGGGCCGGACACCTGCGACCGCACGTGGGGCTGATCCTGCCGCTGGAGCGGGCCGCCGAGGCACACGCCGCTCTTGAGGGCCGCCGTGTGCCGGGAAAGGTGCTCCTGGTCCCCTGAGTCGTGCTGACCGGATCATTCCTCCCGCCCGCCGCCCGCCGCCAACCTCGACGGACGCCTGCGGCGCGGTGTCCTCGCGTCACCACCGGGATGTGCCTGTGCGCCGATGAAGCTCGGACAGCCACCCGGTCGGGTCCCACCGTGCGACACCGCGGAGCCCGCGTGGCAGCGCACAGCAGGGGAGACGGACGCTCACATCGATGGCGGCCGCGCCGCCACCGGCGGTGCGTCCAAGAGGGGACACACAGGGCCCTTCTTCTGGATCGATCCGCCCCGACGTCGCTCACCACCGTCCCCACCAACTCCTACGGCGCTGGCGGCCAGGCCGCCGTCGGCGAAGGCACCCGAGAACCACGCCCTGGCCCCGTGCGGTCGCCGGCTCGAGGACGATCCCTGGGAGGGGCAGGGCATGGAGCGGCCCCGGTCCCGTGCGGGGTCCCGGGGCCGTCGGTGTTCGTTCAGGCGAGTCGCGCGGTGAGCTTGGCCTTGAGGGCGCTGGCTGCCGCTCGCGGGTCCTGCGCCTCGGTGACGGCGCGCACCACGACCACGCGGGTGGCCCCGGCGTCCAGCACCCGGTCCACGTTCTCCAGGTCGATGCCGCCGATCGCGAACCAGGGCCGGTCGGTGCCCAGCGCGGCCGCGCGTTCCACCAGTTCGAGCCCGGCCGCCGGGCGTCCCGGCTTGGTCGGGGTCGCCCAGGTCGGGCCCACGCAGAAGTAGTCGCTCCCGGGTTCCTCCGCCGATCGCGCGGCGGCCTCGGGGTCGTTGTTGGAGCGGCCGATCAGGGGGTCGGCGCCGATGACGTCGCGGGCCAGGGGTACCGGCAAGTCGCGCTGGCCCAGGTGCAGTACGTCGGCGCGCACCGCGCGGGCGATGTCGGCGCGGTCGTTGACCGCGAGCAGGGCGCCGTGGCGTTCGCACGCCTCCCTCAGGACTTCCAGGGCGGCCAGTTCCCCGCGCGCCTCCAGCCCCTTGTCCCGGAGTTGGATGATGTCCACACCGCCGGACAGGGCGGCGTCCGCGAACTCCGCGAGATCACCGCTCCCGGCCCGGGCGTCGGTGCACAGGTACAGAAGGGATGCGTCCAGGCGCTCGCGCAGGCTGGTTCCGTGGCTCGTCCTCACGCGCCCCACCATAACCAACGGCCCGGGGACGTCACCGAGGTGGTGCGTCCCCGGGCCGTGGACGGCTCAGAAGGCCATGCCCTGCGCCCGGCGGCGGACCTCGGTGCCCCGGTTCTCGCGCATGGCCTGGATCGGCGTGCCCGGCAGGGTGTCGTCCGGGGTGAACAGCCAACGCAGGGCCTCCCCGGTGGAGAATCCGGCGTCGGTCAGCAGCACGATGGTGCCCGGCAGGCCCTTGACCAGGTCCTGGCCGTCCAGGAAGGCGGCGGGAATGGAGAGCTCACCACCGCGCACCACGCCCATCAGGCGGTTCTCGCGGATGAGGGTCTTGATGCGGTTGGGGCTCACGCCCAGCGGGGCGGCCGCCTCACGCAGGGTCAGCCATTCGCCGACGAGTTCGTCGAGTTCACGATCGCTTTGTGTCACCTCACCAATCTGCCACACCCGACCGGGCCCCGGAGACCATCGCGCCGCCCTGGGGGCTCCCTGCCTGGGAGATCCCCGCCACGGCCGGTCCGGACGGGTTGTCCTAGGATGGGTGGACAGACATGTCCCGCGGGAGCCGGGTGGACCCGGCTGAGAGGGAGGCTCGCGGCCTCCGACCGCACGAACCTGATCCGGGTCATACCGGCGAAGGGAGTGGAACACGGCGCCGTGCGCACCAACGACGTTCCCCCGCAGAAGACGATTCATCCCACCACTACCGTGGTCGTGGTCGGCGGCGGTGTCGTCGGCCGGGTCACCGCCTGGCGGGCCGCCCAGCGCGGCCTCGCCGTCACCCTCGTCGAACCCGACCCCGTCACCGAACCCTCCGCCGCCCGCGCCTCCTCGACCGTCGCCGCGGGCATGCTCACCCCCGCCACCGAGGCGGTCTTCGGTGAGGAGGAGCTGATGGAGATGGGGGTGCGCTCCGCGCGCCTGTACGACGACTTCGTCGCCGAACTGGAGGAGGCCAGCGGGGTCGACGTCGGCCACCGCCGCACCGGCACCCTCCTGGTCGCCTTCGACAGCGACGACCTGGCCGTCCTCACCGACCTGCACGCCCTCCAGGAACGCCTGGGCATCCCCACTCAACGGCTGACCAGCCGCGAGTGCCGCCGCCTCGAACCCACCCTCGCGCCCGGCGTGCGCGGCGGGGTACTGGCCCCCGAGGACCACTCCGTGAACCCGCGCGCCCTGCTTCTGGCCCTGGCCCGGGCCGGGGAGCGCGCGGGCGTGCGCGAGGTCTCCGGGTACGCGGAGGAGGTCGCCACCCCCGGCCCCGACGGGGCGCGACTGGGCGTGCGCCTGGCCGACGGCTCCGCGCTGCCCGCCGAACAGGTGGTGCTCGCCGCCGGGTGCTGGGGCGACCGGGTGCGGGTGCCCGAACCCGTGGTGCCGCCGCTGCGCCCGGTCAAGGGGCAACTGTTGCGCGCCCGGGTCCCCGCGGGGGAACCACCGCTGGTCACCCGCACCGTGCGCGGCCTGGTGCGCGGGTTCCCCGTCTACCTGGTGCCCCGCGCGGACGGCGAGGTGATCGTCGGCGCCACCCAGGAGGAACTGGGCCACGACACATCCCTGACGGTGGGCGGGCTCTGGCAGGTCCTGCGGGACGCGCGCGAACTCGTCCCGGGGGTGAGCGAGCTGGAGGTCGTCGAGACCTGTGTGGGGCTGCGGCCGGGCTCACCCGACAACGAACCCCTCCTGGGCCCGACACGGGTCCCCGGACTACACCTGGCCGCCGGGCACTTCCGGCACGGGGTCCTGCTGGCCCCGGTGACCGGGGAGGTCATGGCCGAGGCCCTCACCACCGGCGCGCTGCCCCCGTACGCGCGCCGGTTCGCAGCCAGCAGATGGACGCGTGAGCAGACGTGGGAGTAGCAGTGGAACTGATCATCAACGGACAGGCCCGGGACAGCGCGGCGACCACCGTGGACGGGGTCGTGCGCGCGCTCACCGACGCCGGGGACGGCGCCGTCCCCGGGGGGATCGCGGTCGCGGTCAACGACGAGGTGGTGCGCCGCACCGCCTGGACGGACACCGCGCTCCGCGCGGGCGACCGCGTGGACGTCCTCACCGCCGTACAGGGAGGCTGAACCATGACACAGACGCACGAGTCCGTGACCGTCGCGGAAAGCGCCCCGGAGGACCCGCTCGTCATCGCGGGGGTCTCCTTCGGCTCCCGCCTCATCACCGGTACCGGCGGGGCGCCCTCCCTGGAGGTCCTGGAGGAGGCGCTCCTGGCGTCGGGGACCGAACTCACCACCGTGGCGATGCGCCGGATCAGCCCGGGCACCCAGGGGTCGGTGTGGGACGTCCTGGACCGCAACGGCATCCGCCCGCTGCCCAACACCGCCGGGTGCTTCACCGCCGTGGACGCCGTGCGCACGGCGAAGCTCGGCCGCGAGGCGCTGGGCACCGACTGGGTGAAGCTGGAGGTGGTCGCCGACGAGCACACCCTCCTGCCCGACCCGGTGGAACTGCTGGACGCCGCGGAGGCGCTGGTCGACGACGGCTTCACCGTGCTGCCCTACACCAACGACGACCCGGTGCTGGCGCGTCGCCTGGAGCAGCTGGGCTGCGCGGCCGTGCTGCCGCTGGCCGCGCCGATCGGTTCCGGTCTGGGCATCCGCAACCCGCACAACCTGGAGCTGATCGTCGAGCAGGCCGACGTCCCGGTGATCGTCGACGCGGGCATCGGCACGGCCAGCGACGCCGCCCTGGCGATGGAGCTGGGCTGTGACGCCGTGTTGTTGGCCACGGCCGTGACACGCGCCCAGGAGCCGGTCCGGATGGCCACGGCGATGCGCGACGCCGTGCGCGCCGGACGCGGCGCCCGGCTGGCCGGACGCATCCCGGTCCGGCGCCACGCCAGGGCGTCCAGCCCCGACGTGGTCTGAGCGTCCCCAGAGGACACCGCCACGGTGGGGGCCGGGGGCCGGGGCCGCCGCCTGCGCGGACACACCACCCTGGACATGGGGTCACGACACTCGAACACACCGTGAAAACCGGGTTTGGTGCCGTCCCCTACCGTGGGAGGGGTGTGCGTGCCGCGCGGCGGCACCGCACCCACATACCGCCCAGGCGCGAACGCCCCGAACCGACTCCGGTCGGCTCCACGACGGTGGACACGAGGGCCGCCGCGACCGTGAACCGCGGGGCAAACCTGACACCGGCTTCCGCTATCGTGTCGGATCGACACCAGGTGTCGGGTACGCGCCACCGGCAGCGAACGCCCGCGCTCCCCGCAGCAAGGACACAATCCCGCCGTGGACATGACGACTTCCGACCCGCTTGTAGGCGCGACGCTGGACCGTCGCTACTTCGTCGAGTCAAGGATCGCCGGTGGCGGCATGGCGACGGTCTACGTCGCCCACGACCTGAGGCTGGACCGACGGCTGGCACTCAAGGTCATGCACCCCTCCCTGGCCCAGGACCCGACCTTCGTCCAGCGCTTCATCAACGAGGCCCACTCGGTCGCCAAGCTCTCGCATCCCAACGTCGTGCAGGTCTTCGACCAGGGTGAGGACCAGGGACACGTCTTCCTGGCCATGGAGTACGTCCCGGGCCAGACCCTGCGCGACCTCCTCAAGGAGCACGGTCGGCTGGGCCCGCAGCAGGCCCTGAACTTCATGGCCTCGGTGCTGGCCGCGCTCGGCGCCGCCCACCAGGCCGGCATGGTGCACCGCGACGTCAAGCCCGAGAACGTCCTCATCAGCAAGGACGGCCGGGTCAAGGTGGCCGACTTCGGTCTGGCCCGCGCGGTGGAGCAGTCCAACCAGGGGTTGACCCGTACCGGCACGCTCATGGGCACCGCCGCCTACCTGGCGCCCGAGCAGATCGAGAAGGGCACCGCCGACGCGCGCAGCGACGTCTACGCCGCCGGGATCATGCTCTACGAACTGCTCACCGGCGGCCAGCCGCACACCGGTGAGACGCCGATCGCGATCGCCTACCAGCACGTGACCGAGGACGTCCCGCGTCCCTCGCACTTCCTGCCGAACCTGCCGCCCGAGGTCGACGGCCTGGTCACCAAGGCCACCGAGCGCGACCCCCGGTACCGTCCGAGCAACGCGGGCCAGTACCTGGCCAAGGTCCTGGAGGTCCTGCGCACCCTGCCGGACACCGGCTCGGCTCCGGCCGCGCCGTTGGCCCCCGTGGCCCCGCAGGCCAACTCGGCCGCCACCATGACCGCGCCCCAGCTGATCGCGGGCGGCGCAGGTCCGGGTACCGAGAACGCCACCATGGTCGTGGACATGAACGGCGCCGACCTGGGCCGGGACGACTACGACGACGACGGTTACGACGACTACCCCGTGAGGGGCGGGTCGTGGTTCTCGCGCAACCGCCTCCTGGTGGTCGGGGCGCTCGTGACGGCCCTGGTCGTGGGTGTGGCGGGCTGGTGGTTCCTGCTCGGCCGCTACGAGTCCGTCCCCGACGTGATCGGGCTGTCCCCCGAGGCCGCCAGCGAGCAGATCCGCGGGGCCGGTCTGGTGGTCGATCTGTCCGACGACACGGTGTACAGCGACGACGCCGCCGCCGGTGAGGTCGGCGACACCGATCCGGAGGTGGACGACCGCCTCTCCCCGGGTGACACGGTGACGGTGTTCCTGTCCAAGGGCCCGCAGAACGTGTCCATGCCCGACCTCGTTGGCGACGACGTCGCCAACGCGCTCAAGGCCATGGAGGACCTCGGCTTCGACGACGAGAGCGTCGTCCAGGAGGAGCAGGACTCCCCGGACAACGCCCCCGGCGAGGTGCTGGCCACCAGCCCCGAGGCCGGGGCGGAGGCGGACCGGGAGGGGACGGTGACCATCACCGTCAGCAGCGGTATCCCCGTTCCGAGCCTGGCCGGGGAGAAGCGCGAGGACGCCGAGAAGACCCTCAGCGACCTCGGCCTGACTGCCGAGATCGTGGAGGAGGAGAGCGAGAACATCGACGAGGGCCTGGTGATCAGCCAGTCCCCCGACACCGGCACCAACGTCGGCCCCGGGGCCAGCGTGACGCTGACCGTCTCCAGCGGCCCGCCCGAGGTCGACATCCCGGACGTGGTCGGCGACTCCGTCCGCGACGCCCGCAAGGAGCTGGAGGAGGCCGGGTTCGAGGTCGAGGTCGAACGGATCTTCGGCGGCCGCGTGGTGGCGCACCAGTCGCACACCGGCAGCGCGCCGGAGGGCACCAAGATCAAGCTCACCGCCACTCCCGGCGGGATCGACCTGGGCGACCTCGACGAGGACGACGACGACTGACCGGACTCCGCGCCACCGCGCGCCGCCCGGATGACCGCCGCCCCTTCCCTGTCCGGGAGGGGGCGGCGGTCAGGGCGTGTTCGGTGGGTGCTGCCCGTCGCGAGCGGTGCGTCCAGTGGTGCTGGCGCAAGGCCGAAGAAGGAGTCAGCCCGGGTTTGGCTGTCGACTGATGAGAACGCAGTGCAAGTGCCGCTGGGGCGACGTGTAGCAGGGCGTGTGCCCGCCGAACACGCCCTAGTAGTGTCGGCCGCATGAGCGGTGACGAGATCCGGGTGATGGTCGTGGACGACCACCCCATGTGGCGTGACGCGGTGGCGCGGGACCTGGCCGAGGCCGGGCTCCAGGTGGTGGGGACGGCGGGCGACGGCGCCAAGGCCCTGCGGATCGCCCCGGCGGTCCGGCCCACCCTGGCCGTGGTGGACCTGCACCTGCCCGACACCAACGGGGTGGAGCTGACCGCGGCGCTGGTGGCGCTGCCCGAGCCGCCGCGGGTGCTGGTGCTCTCGGCCAGCGGCGAGAGTGACGACGTGCTGGCGGCGGTCAAGGCCGGTGCCACCGGCTACCTCGTGAAGTCGGCCGGGCGGGAGGAGCTCCTCGACGCCGTCCGCCGGGTGCACACCGGCGAGGCCGTGTACACGCCGGGACTGGCCGGACTGGTACTCGGCGAGTACCGGCGGTTGTCGGCCGAGGACTACCGCTCCGACGACGGCCGGGAGCGGGCACCCGAGCTGACACCCCGGGAGACCGAGGTGCTGAGACTGGTGGCCAAGGGACTGGCCTACAAGCAGATCGCCCGCCGTCTCACCATCTCCCACCGCACGGTCCAGAACCATGTCCAGAACACCCTGACCAAGCTCCACCTGCACAACCGGGTGGAGCTGGTGCGCTACGCCATCGACCGGGGCCTGGACGAATGACTCCGTGAAGACTCCCTCCAACGGCGGCCGTAACGCGGGGTTTCGGATGGTGTTCTCCAGGCGGGGTTGGCCTGGGCTACCCCCGCCCACTATGGTCTAGACCATAGGGCGCCCAGCGCCCGGAACACCCACCAACGTCGAGGAGAAGTCGTATGCGAGTCGGGGTGCTGACCGGCGGTGGAGACTGCCCTGGTCTGAACGCGGTCATCCGCGCCGTGGTCCGTAAGGGCATCAAGGACTACGGATACGAGTTCGTCGGCTTCCGGGACGGCTGGCGCGGCCCCCTGGAGGGCGACACCATGCCCCTGGACGTCTCCGCCGTGCGCGGCATCCTTCCCCGGGGCGGCACGATCCTGGGTTCCTCCCGCACCAACCTCATGAAGATCGAGGGCGGTGTCGAGCGGGTCAAGGACAACATGGCCGGTCTGGGCGTTGACGCGCTGGTGGCCATCGGCGGCGAGGACACCCTGGGTGTGGCCCGCCAGCTGCACGACCGCGGCGTCAACGTGGTGGGCGTGCCCAAGACCATCGACAACGACCTCAACGCCACGGACTACACGTTCGGGTTCGACACCGCGGTCAACATCGCCATGGAGGCGATCGACCGCCTGCACACCACGGCGGAGTCGCACCACCGCGCCCTGGTCGTGGAGGTCATGGGCCGCCACGCCGGATGGATCGCCCTGCACTCGGGCATGGCCGCGGGTGCCAACGTCATCCTCATCCCCGAGCGCCCCTTCGACATGGACGTGGTCGTCAAGCACGTCGAGAGCCGTTTCGAGACCCAGTACGCGCCCATCATCGTGGTCGCCGAGGGCGCCCACGCCAAGGAGGGTCAGCTGGAGCTGGCCACCGGCGAGACGGACGCCTTCGGCCACGTGCGCCTGGGCGGGATCGGCCAGACGCTCGCCGAGGAGATCGAGCGGCGCACCGGCAAGGAGGCCCGTTCGGTCGTGCTGGGCCACGTCCAGCGCGGCGGCACCCCCACCGCCTTCGACCGGGTGCTCGCCACCCGCCTGGGCGTGAACGCCATCGAGGCGGTGCACGACAAGTCCTTCGGCAAGATGGTCGGCCTCCAGGGCACCGACATCGTGCGGGTGGACCTGGCCGAGGCCACCGACACCCTCAAGACCGTGCCCGCGGAGCGCTACGAAGAGGCCGAGGTCTTCTTCGGCTAGGGCGTGACCATAGCGTGTGCCGGGCCCCTCCCACGTCAGGGAGGGGCCCGGCCGTGTCCGGGGTCTCACCCGGATGCCGTGTACACGGGGAATGGACCGAGCGGTCCGGGGATTGTTCGATACTGGAAGGCATCGTTCCATCGCCCACCCCAGGTATCACCCTCCGGAGGTAGCACCATGTCCGCGTCGCTTGAGTCCGCGCCGCTCCCCGTAACCGAGGTCGGAGCCGACGCCGGGCTCGGCGAGCTCTGCGTGCTCATGAAGCTCGGCGAGATCGTTCTCAAGGGCTCCAACCGCAAGCTGTTCGAGCGCCGCCTGCACAACAACATCCGCTCCTCCGTGCGCGACCTGGGCGACATCCGCCTCTCCCAGCGCGGCGCGGGCGTGATCATCGTGCGCAAGCCCGGCGCCTCCGACCTGGAGATCGCGGAGATCGCCGACCGCATGGCCAACGTCATGGGCGTGGTCTGGGTGCACCTGGTGCGCCGCGTGGCCAAGGACCTGGACGCTATCGTCGACATCGGCGTGCGCTCCATGGCGGGCCGCGAGGGCACCTTCGCGGTGCGCGCCCGTCGCCGCGACAAGCGCTTCGAGATGAACTCCGGCGACCTGGCCGGGTACCTCGGATCCAGGATCATCGAGGCGCACGGCTACAAGGTGAACCTCAAGCGGCCCGACAACACCCTGTACGTCGAGGTCGACAAGGACGAGGCGTTCGTCTTCACCGACGGCATCCCCGGCCAGGGCGGGCTGCCCGCCGGGATGAGCGGGCGCGGCCTCGTACTGATGTCCGGCGGCATCGACTCCCCCGTCGCGGCCCACCGGATGATCCGGCGCGGGCTCAAGGTGGACTTCCTGCACTTCTCCGGGATGCCCTTCACCGGGCCCGAGTCCATCTACAAGGCCTACAGCCTGGTCCGCCAGCTGGACCGCTACCAGGTGGGTTCGCGCCTGTTCGTGGTGCCGTTCGGCAAGGCCCAGCAGCAGCTGAAGAGCTCCGGCATCGAGCGGCTCCAGATCGTGGCCCAGCGGCGGCTGATGCTCAAGACCGCCGAGGCGCTGGCCGACGACCTCAAGGCGGAGTGCCTGATCACGGGTGACGCTCTGGGCCAGGTCTCCAGCCAGACGATGACCAACCTGACCGCCCTGGACGACGCGGTGGACCTGCCGATCCTGCGGCCGCTCATCGGCATGGACAAGACCGAGATCATGGACCAGGCCCGCCGGATCGGCACGCTGGCCATCTCGGAGCTGCCCGACGAGGACTGCTGCACGATGCTGACTCCGCGCCAGGTGGAGACGGCCGCCAAGATCCCCGACCTACGCCAGATCGAGAAGCGTCTGGACGCCGAGGAGCTGGCCGAGCACCTGGTGACCACCGCGCAGCTGCACCGCCCCAGCTTCCTGGGTGAGGCCGCGCCCACCCAGGTCGCCCCCTCCGCCGCCAAGGCCGTCACCTCGGCCGTGTAGGACCGGTCGGACCCGCTCAGGGTCCGTGGACGGTACGTGCCCCGGACGCTCGTGAGCGTCCGGGGCACCGTCGTCTCACCCCGGGGCCGGAGCCTCAGGGGACCGCGTTCACCTGTCGGCGAGCTCGCGCGCGGGCGCCGGGGTGAGGGTGCGGCCGCTCAGGGTGGCCAGGGTGCCCGCCAGGTCGCGGAGCTGGGGCAGGTCCTCCTCCAGCAGCGCCTGCGGACCGTCGCACAGCGCGGTCTCCGGGCTCGGGTGCACGTCCACGATCACGCCGTCGGCGCCGATCGCGATGGCCGCGCGGGAGAGCGGGAGGACCAGGTCGCGCTTGCCTCCGGAGTGCGACGGGTCGACGATCACCGGGAGGTGGGTCAGCCCCTGCGCGACCGGGACGGCACTGATGTCCAGCGTGTTGCGGGTGGCCTTCTCGAAGGTGCGGATGCCGCGCTCGCACAGGACGATGTCGAGGTTGCCGCGCTGGGCGATGTACTCGGCGGCCATCAACCACTCCTCGATGGTGGCGCTCATGCCGCGCTTGAGCAGGACCGGCTTCCCTGCGTCACCGACCGCCTGGAGGAGGGCGAAGTTCTGCATGTTGCGAGTGCCGACCTGGAGCATGTCCGCGTAGGAGGCGACCAGCGGGACGTCGGCGGCGTCCACGACCTCGGTGACGATGGGCATGCCGGTCTTCTCTCGCACGTCGGCGAGGATCTTCAGGCCCTCCTCGCCCAGCCCCTGGAAGGCGTACGGGGAGGTGCGGGGCTTGTAGGCGCCACCGCGCAGGAGTGCGGCCCCCGCGGCCCTGGCCATGAGGGCCGCTTCGAGGGTCTGCTCGGGGGTCTCGACGGCGCAGGGGCCCGCGATGACCGTCATGTTGTCGCCGCCGATCGGCACGCCGCGGACGCTGACCACGGTGCGGCTGTCGTGGTTCTCGCGGCTGACGAGCTTGTACGGCGCCGAGATGCGCAGCACCTCGCTCACACCGGGCTTGGCGGCCAGACCGAGGTCCTGGAAGCGCTCGACGTTGCCGACCAGGCCGATGATGGTGCGGCTGACGCCGCGTGTCACGTACGCCTCGCCTCCGGCGGAGGTGACCAGCTCGACGAGGGCGTCGATGTTGTCGGCGGTGGCGCCCGGCGCCATAACGATGACCATGTGGTTTTCCCTGTGTGTCGGTTGGGTGGCTGAGCCGCGCGGTTGTCGCGCCGAGGCCGGGGGCTTCGACCCCGGGCGAAAACAAAGGAGCCCCGGGCCGTTACCGGCCCGGGGCTCCTGGGAAGTCGTCTGTGTCAGCGCAGGGCTTTACAGGCGACCGGGGAGATGGGCCGGTAGCCATAAAAGCGCCAAAAGTTCTGCTGCATGGCAGTGACTATAGCGCAAGGTGAGCGCTCCCCCACACAACCGGGGGGAGTGACGTGGCTCTCGCCGACGCCTGGCAGGATGACAGGACGCCGTCGTCCACCCCTGCGCGGGGGGACGTACCAGGGCCCGCGGGGCCGCATCGAAGGGACGGGAGGACGGGTTGTCCGAGGGCGAGGAGGCCGGGGGCACGGGCGCGGAGCATCGACCGCGACTGCCGCCGGGCCAGGCGGTGCGCCACGAGCACAGGCCCCTGCACTACGGCCGGGTGCCCACCTTCCGACCGGAGCGGTGGGACTTCCGCGTGTTCGGCGCGACCGAGTCCCTGGGCACCTACCGGTGGACCTGGAAGGAGTTCGGCGGCCTGCCCCGCACGGACGTGGTCCGCGACTTCCACTGCGTGATGCGGTTCACCGTGCCCGAGGTTCCCTGGGGCGGACTCCTGGCCACCGACCTCGTCCGGCTGGCCCCGCCGTCACCGGAGGTCACGCACGTGATGGCGTGGGGCGAGTACGGCTACAGCGCCAACCTGCGGGTGGACGACTTCCTTGACGACGGGGTGCTGCTCGCCACGCACCGCGACGGCGTGGCGCTGGCCCCCGAACACGGGTTCCCCGTGCGCCTGGTGGTGCCGCACCTGTACGGGTGGAAGAGCGTGAAGTGGCTGCGGTCCGTGGAGTACATGGTGGGTGACCGCCGCGGGTTCTGGGAGGAGCGCGGCTACCACAACAGGGCCGACCCCTGGAACGAGGAACGCTTCTCCCACCAGGAGGAACCCGGGGACGGGCCGCCGCTCCGCTGACGCCGCGCCCGCCCCCGGGGGTTCAGTCGCGGGGGACGGACATCTCGATCTCGGTGCCCTCACCGGGCTCCGAGTACAGCTCGGTGGTGCCGCCCAGATCGCGGACCCGGCCGACGACCGACTGGGCGACCCCGAGGCGGCCGTCCGCGCGGGCCCGCTCCAGACGCCCGGGCTCGATGCCGGGGCCGTCGTCGCGCACGGTCACGGTGACCGCGTGCCCCTCGTCCTCCAGCAGGACCCACACCCGGGTCCCGGGCGGGCAGTGCCGTTCCACGTTGTCCAGCGCGGCGGCCACGGCGGCGGCGAGTTCGGCCGCGGTGTTCCCCGGCAGGAGCACCGGGGTGGCCGGGGCCGACACCGAGACCCGCACGGACTCCAGGCGGCGCAGCGCCTCCCTGAGGTCCGCCGGGGAGTCCGGGGCCGCCTCGGCCCCGGGCTCGGTCGGCACCGACGCCGCCGCGTCCAGTCCGTCGGTGAGCAGGGACCGCAGCCGCACCTCCTGCTCACCGGCCATCCGGCCCAGTTCGGCGGCCTGGCCGCCGATCTCGTCGCCTCGACGGCGCACCAGGGCCAGGACCTGGAGGACCGAGTCGTGGATGGAACGGGCGAGCTGCTCGCGTTCGCGGATGCGCGCCTCCAGGGTCACCGCCTGGGCGAAGCGCCGCTCGGCCTGCTCGGCGACCCGTGCCATGTAGCCCACGGCCAGGCAGGCCAGCAGGAGCAGTGCCACCCCGCGCACGGTGGCGGCGGTGATCTTGGCGTCCATCAGCACACGCAGGGTGATGTCGGCGAAGCCGTAGGCCAGGGCGACCGTGGCCGCGCCTCGGCGACCCCAGATGACGCTGGCCGACAGCGCGGCCCCGGCGAACCAGTAGGAGCTCAGCGGGGGCGCCTGGGTGAGGTAGTGGGGCATGGCCGCCAGACCGGTGGCGAACATGCAGCCGAAGGCCACGGCGAGGTCGGCGACCAGCAGGCGCGACGTCCGCCAGGCCGGGTGGGCATAGGCGTAGGTCGTCACCACGGTCCAGCAGGCCATGACGACCAGCACCGCCCACGCGAGCCAGGGCCTGGTCAGGTACTCGTGGTGCTGGGCGAGCGGCACCAGGGCGTAGACCAGGGCGACGGCGCGGAAGAGGGCGAAGGCGCGCCAGAGGGGGACGTCGAAGCCCAGGGGTCAGACCACCGCCCCGTTGTCGGGACCGTTGTCACCGGGCGGCCTGGAGTCGGTCATGCGCAGGATGAGCACGACGAAGCTGGTCAGGAAGGCCGCGACGGCCAGGAACATGACCCAGTTGGGTAGCGCGATACCCATGAAGGCAGCGCCGAACAGCAGCACCGGACCACCCAGGAGTCCGAACCAGGCGGCGATGCCCACCCGGTCGCCCTGGAGCAGGGGCGGCGGGGGCGGGGGCTCGTAGTGGCCCTCCAGCTCCGCCTCGGCCCGGCGGCGGTCCTCCTCGCGGGACTCCTCGTCGTCCTCGCCCGAGTCCCTGGGCAGGTTGGCGAGAATGTCCCCGAGCCGCGTCTGGTGCTCGTCGGGGGCGCTGAGGTTCTCGACGTCGGGCCAGGCGACCCGGTCCCGCTGTTCGCTGGAACCCTCGGAGTCGTCGTAGAAGCGGGCGACCAGATCGTTCCAGACGTCGTCCTCGTCGTTGGCGCGCGCCCGGGAGGCCTCGGCTTCGGCGTTGGCCGGGGGGCCGTCCAGGAGGTCGCCGCCGACGGGTGCGTCGTTGCCCTCGTGCCCGGCGGAGGCCTCCTGGGCCTCCTCGCCCTCGGCCTCGGGTCTGACCTCGGCGCGCGGGGCCAGCAGGTCGGGCCCGGCTCCGTTCTCGCTCAGGTCGGGCAGTTCGGAGCCGAGCACCCGTTCCGCGGCGCCGCGTTCCTCGGCGTCGACGTAGAGGTGGTCGGTGGGTGGGTCCTCGACCTGGCCGCCGGTCGGCTCCAGGACGTCCTCCGCCAAGGGGACCGCGTAGGCGGCGATCCCGCTGCGCCGGAGCGCCTCCAGCATGAGGTCCGCGTGGGAGGGCGCGAGAAGGATCAGCGGAACGTAGGCGTCGGCGAGCAGGCCGTTGCCCCGACGTTGCGTCATCGGTCGGTTCCTTCCCCGCTTCTACTGCGCTCGCGCACGAACGCGAGGCTTCCTTCGAAGATGGTGGCGGCGTCGTGGTCGAGAGTCGCGACGTGGTAACTGTCGTGGAGCAGGTGGATCGTCAGCCGGGTGTTGACCGCCCTCTTAGCGAGGATACGCAGACTGTCCGGTCCGACGACGTGGTCCTGGGGGCTCCGGTAGGCCAGAACAGGCGCCCGCAAACCGGACATGCCGTCCTGAACCGCGCGCCACAGCTTCGGGAGTGTCGCGGCGGCCGCGGTGGGCACCCGGTCGTACCCGCCCTCGGTGGCGGTCTCCAGCGCGACGTCGCTGGACAGGCCCGGAGTGGAGGGCATCAGGCGGGCGGCGAGGTGGCGGATCGGGGCGATGATCGGGAGCCTGTGGTCCTCCACGGTCAGGGAGGGGTTGACCACGACCACCCCCCGGACGATGTCGGGGTGTTCCTGGGCCAGGCGCAGGGTGAGCGCGCCACCCATGGACAGGCCCATGACGTAGACCTCGTCGCATCTGTGCGCGAGGTCGAGCAGGGCCGCCTCCACCTCCGCGTACCAGTCGTCGCTGGTGGTGGTGGCCATGTCCTGCCAGGTGGTGCCGTGCCCGGGCAGGCGCGGGAGTTCCACCGTGAGTCCCGCCCGCGCCAGGTACTCGGCCCAGGGGCGCATCGAGTACGGCGACCCGGTGAACCCGTGGCAGAGCAGGACTCCGACGCCCGAACCCGTGTGGCTGTAGGGGTCCGCCCCCGGGATGAGGGGGATGGCGCTGGTCGGTCTCACAGATCTGCTCCCGGGATCGTTCGGCGGGGAACCGGTCGGGACGGCGGCCCCAGCCGTGAGGCTAGTCGCTCGGGTGAGCGTTTGTCATCGAGTGAACGGTAGCGTTCTCCTGCCCGAACCCCGGGAGCGCCCGGCGTGTTCCCGGGTGTCCCGGGGTGGACCTGCCGCGAGACCCCCACCGGTCGTGAGTATCCTCGACAGTGCCCCGCGGCGCGTTCTGCTCCTGACCCGCGAAGAACGGTATGGGTCCGTTCTGGACGCTTTTGGTGGAGACCCGCACGTGGTGGGAAGATGGCGCTCGTCAGCCTCCCCGTGTCCGCGGTGGGGGCCTTCCGGACAATGTCAGCCGAGCGGGACAGTGAGACGTGGCAGGCCCTGCCCAGTGCTCCCCGCGTGTGCAGGGGTGATCTGAAGCGATGTTCTACTGGGTGGTCAAAGCGATCCTGGGGCCGGTTCTGGCCGTGTTGTGGCAACCCCGCGCGGAGGGCGTGGAGAACGTGCCGCGGCGCGGTCCGGCCATCATGGTCAGCAACCACCTGTCGTTCTCCGACCACTTCTTCGGTCCGCTGCCGCTCCCGCGCAGGATCACCTTCCTCGCGAAGTCCGAGTACTTCACCGGCACCGGCGTGAAGGGATTCGTCAGCCGGGCGTTCTTCACCGGTGTCGGGCAGATCCCGATCGACCGTTCCGGCGGCAAGGCGAGTGAGGCGGCCCTGCGCACCGGCCTGCGCGTGCTCAAGCGCGGGGAGCTGCTCGGCATCTACCCCGAGGGCACCCGCTCCCCCGACGGGAAGCTGTACCGGGGTCGCACCGGTGTGGCCCGTCTGGCCCTGGAGGCGAAGGCCCCGGTCGTGCCGATGGCGATGATCAACCTGGAGAAGATCATGCCTCCCGGCCGCACCGTTCCCAAGCTGGGTGTGCGCCCCAAGGTGGTCTTCGGCAAGCCGCTCGACTTCTCCCGCTACCACGGGATGGAGAAGGACCAGCGGGTCCTGCGGGCGATCACCGACGAGATCATGTACGCGCTCATGGAACTCTCCGGCCAGGAGTACGTGGACCGTTACGCGCAGGCGGTCAAGGCCGAGATCGAGGCCGAGGAGAAGGAGGCCCGGCGCGAGCAGCAGGCCAGTGCCAAGGACGAGCGCCGGACCCGCCGCGCCGAGCGCCGGACCGACCGCAAGGCCCGCAAGGAGGCCGCTCGCGAGGAGAAGCGCGCCCGGAAGGCCGCGGAGCGGGCCGACGCCGAGCAGGCCGAGGGGAAGCGGGACGACGACGCGTAGCGTCGCACCGCACAGGACACGAGGGGGCGGTCACCGGGATTCCCGGTGACCGCCCCCTTCACGTCGGCTGGGCTCGGTGCTCGACGCGGTCGCTCAGTGCCGGGCGAGGTCGCCCGCGCCGACGATGCCCGCCTCGCCGCCGAGCTCGGCGACGCGCACCTCGGCCAGACGGCGGTCGGGACGTCCGGAGACGTGCCGCGCGAACGAGGAGCGCACCGGGTCGAGGATGATGTCCCCCGCGTCGGAGACCCCGCCACCGAGCACGAAGCACTCGGGGTCCAGGATCGCGGCGAGGTCGGCCAGGCCGAGCCCGGCCCAGTCCCCCACGATCCGGAAGCACTCCAGCGCGGCCGGGTCGCCCTCCATCGCGGCGCGGGTGATGACCTCGCCCTCGATCCGCTCCACGTGGCCGTCCGCGAGCTTGAGCATGCGCTCGCCCCTCTCGGGGTCCGTGCGGGCCAGGTCCTGTCCCTCGGCCACCAGCGCGCGGCCACTGGCGTACTGCTCCCAGCAGCCGTGGTTCCCACAGGCGCAGCGGCGGCCGTGCGGGACCATCCGGTAGTGGCCGACCTCGGCGGCGACGCCGTGGCGGCCCCGGTGCAGGGCGCCGCCGAGGACGAGGCCGCCACCGATCCCCGTGCCAAGGGTCACGCAGACGATGTGGTCGCTGCCGCGCCCCGCTCCGAACCGGGCCTCGGCCCAGGCTGCGGCGTTGGCGTCGTTCTCGATGACCACGGGGAGGTCGACGTGCCGCTGCACGCGTTCCTTGAGGGGTTCGTCGTGCAGACCGAGGTTGACGGCGATCTGGACGGTGGCGCGGTCCTCGTCCACGAACCCGGCCACGCCCACGCCCACCGCGCTGACCCCGCGTTCGGGTCGGCGCTCGCGGAGCTCCCGTACGGCCCGGCCCACGACCTCGGCCAGGGCGCGCGGGTCGTTGGCCGGGGTGGGGTACTTGACCTTGTCCAGGATCTGCCCGTCGTGGTCGACGACGCCGGCGGCGACCTTGGTTCCGCCAATGTCTACGCCAATGGTCAGCATGGGGGCAGCTCCTTCTACTTACGCCCGAACTCTGACATAAGTCTCAAGGTTCATGGCAGATGGTTTTCAAATGGTGTAAACCATTCGATTAAACCAGGCTCGGGCGGCGGGGCACACCCCGAGAGCGACCACTGTCCTCTTTGCCCTAATCCCCCGCTGTGACCTGCGGATCCGCACCTCCCTTGGCCTGCCCACCAGGCCGGGAATTCCCCTCCGGACCCTCCGGCGAGTCACGGCGGGCACGCGCGTCCCGCTCGCGGTCCTCGCGATCACGATCCTCCTGCTCCTCGCGCGCCCGGGCGGCCTCCTCCCGCCCCTGCTCGAAGGAGCGCTCCACGACCCCCCAGGTGCGCCCCACGGCGTCCGCGAAGGACAGACCGGCCCGCCCGAGGTGCCCGGCGACCTCCGGCGCGCTCCTGCGCACGATCTCGACGAACTCCTCCAGCGGGGGGCGCTGCTCCTGCGTCTCCACACGGATCGCCTCCTCCCACACATCACCCTTGGCAGGGGGGTTGGTGACGGCGCTGACGCCGCGTTTGACCCCGGCGACCAGGAGCCTGCGCTGGAGGGTGTCGACCAGGCGCAGCGCGTCGTCGACGAGGTCGGGGTTGTCGGGACGTCCGCCGCCCGACCGCTCCGAGCGCCCGGTGTTGTTGTCGGTCATGTCCGTGAGCCTCCTGTAGGTGCGTCTGGCATCACGTTAACCGCCCCGACCCGGCGCCGACAGGCACGGCCGGGGAGGTTCAGGGAAGAGCCAGGGACCCCCGAGGGCCTGACCGGGGATGACCCCGGGGGTCCGTCACGTTACGGAGACCGGGAGGAGGGACCGCGCCCTGGGAACGGCGCCTGAAACGGACACCCGTCCGCTTTAGGCGGAAACGACGCGAACCTCACTGGATGTGCACGAAGAACGCGGCGCGCGATAGTCTCGGCTCCGCGCGAGCAGCAACCGGGATCACCCGCTTGACCTGCGCGTTCCCGGACGGACCGACAGGGGGCGACCCGCTCCCCGGCGGCCACGACCACGCCGACAACATCACAGGAGAAGGCCGACCCGACCACGTGCGACCGCCGGCGGACACACGACGAGCAGCGTGTTCGCCCCGCGAGACGCGTCGGGCCAGGATCACCGTTGGATACCGAACGGCAACCTGTTCTACTCACGAGTAGGATGGTGTTGTTACGGTCGTCACGTCCCCACCACCCAGAACCCGTACACGTCCAGGAGCATCACGTGCGCGAATACAGCTCTCCCGCGAAGGCTGAGATCTCCGATGACGCGCGGCTGACCGACACGCTCTTTGCGCGCGCGGCCAGCGAGCCGAACGCCGTCGCCGCCCGCCGTCAGGAGGAGGCCGGGGCCGGCCAGTGGCGCGACGTGACCGTCGAGCAGCTGCACGGCGACATCGTCGGATACGCCAAGGCCCTGATCCACGCGGGCATCGGGCAGGGCGACCGCGTCGCCCTCATGTCGCGTACCCGCTACGAGTGGACCGCGGTCGACTACGCGGTCTGGTCGGTCGGCGCCGTCACCGTACCCATCTACGAGACCTCCTCCGCCGAGCAGATCGAGTGGATCCTCTCCGACTCCGGCGCCAAGGCCGCGTTCGTGGAGACCGAGGACCACGCCAAGCGCGTCGAGGGCATCCGGGCCACCACCCCCGAGCTGGCCCACCTGTGGCGGTTCGACGGCGACGACCTCACGACCCTCACCGCCACCGGTACCGACGTCTCCGACGAGGACCTCGAGACCCGCCGCACCGCGGTGGGCGCCGACGACCTCGCCACCCTCATCTACACCTCCGGCACCACCGGCCGCCCCAAGGGTTGCGAGCTCACCCACCGCAACTTCCTCTTCATCGCCCGCTCCGCGCTCGAGGGCCCGGCCAAGCCGATCATCCTGGACCACGAGGGCGTTCCCTCCACTCTGCTCTTCCTCCCCCTGGCGCACGTCTTCGCGCGCTTCGTCCAGGTCATGGTCATCGAGGGCAAGGCCGTGCTGGGCCACTACCCCAGCACCGGCCCGGACCTGATCGACCAGTTCTCGGTCTTCAGGCCCACGTTCCTCCTCGCGGTCCCCCGCGTCTTCGAGAAGGTCTTCACCAAGGCCCAGCAGAAGGCCGAGGGCGAGGGCAAGGGCAAGATCTTCAACGCCGCCGCCGACACCGCCATCGAGTACAGCAAGGCGCTGGCCACGGGGAACGTGCCCTTCACCCTCAAGCTCAAGCACGGTCTGTTCAAGAAGCTGGTCTACGGGAAGATCACCGCCCGCCTCGGCGGCGAGGCCAACTACGCGGTCTCCGGCGGCTCCGCCCTCGGCGACCGTCTCGGGCACTTCTTCCGCGGCGTCGGCCTGACCATCGTCGAGGGCTACGGCCTCACCGAGACCACCGCCCCGACCTCGGTCAACAGCCCCGGCTTCAACAAGATCGGGACCGTCGGCCAGCCCATGCCCGGCACGACCGTGCGCATCGCGGACGACGGCGAGATCCTGCTCAAGGGCGACCACATCATGGTCGGCTACTGGCAGAACGAGAAGGCCACCAAGGAGGCGTACGAGGACGGCTTCTACCGCACCGGCGACCTCGGCTCCCTCGACGCGGACGGCTTCCTCAGCATCACCGGCCGCAAGAAGGAGATCATCGTGACGGCGGGCGGCAAGAACGTCGCCCCGGCCGTCCTGGAGGACCGCATCCGCTCCCACGCCCTGGTCAGCCAGTGCATGGTGGTCGGTGACAACCGCAAGTTCATCGCGGCCCTGGTCACGATCGACCCCGAGTCCTTCGAGCTGTGGAAGACCTCGAACAACAAGACGGGCGAGATCGCCGACCTGACCGGTGACGCCGACCTCATCGCGGCCATCCAGGGCGCCGTGGACGACGCCAACAACGCGGTCTCCAAGGCCGAGGGCATCAAGAAGTTCAGGATCCTGCCCAGCGACTTCACCGAGGAGGACGGCCAGATGACCGCCTCCCTGAAGGTCAAGCGCCACGTCGTCAGCAAGCAGTGGAGCAAGGAGATCGACGACATCTACGCGGGCTGAGCCCGACGCTCCCCATGACTGAGGGGGCCGACCGCCACGGGCGGTCGGCCCCCTTCTCCGTGCGCTGACGGCCCCGGAGCCCCGCGCCCACCCAAGGGTGTGCGCCCGGACCCGCGCGCCCCGTAGCGCACCTCTCAGCGACGCCAGGGGCCCCGGGCGCTCCTCCGGCGGACACACGACGGACCCGGCCGCGCGATGCGGCCGGGTCCGTCGTCACGACAGGTGGACCCTAGTGGCCCTTGTCGTCTCCATGAGAGGAGTGGTGCAGGTGGTGGCCGCTGTGGGCCTCCACGCCCTCGAAGGACACGTTGTCCTTCGTGTACCAGTGGGCGAGCGCACGGCGGAGCTTGCCCATGGGCTTGCGGGCCGCCGGGTTCTCCACACCGTTGTCGTCGGTCGCGTCCTCTTCCAGGGCGGTCGAGGTGATGACCGGCTTGCTCTCCAGCACGTGGGTGGTCTCGTCGGAGTTCTCCTTGTGAACCTCGATGAACTCACCGCTGGGCAGCTGCTGGACGATGCCGCTCTCGTAACCGTGCTCCAGGGTCTCCCGGTCACGGCGCTGGAGCCCCAGGCAGATCCGCTTGGCGACGATGTAGCCCACGATCGGACCGGCGATGACCAGAACACGGAAGATGTACGTGGTCAGGTACAGGTCGATCGAGAAGGTCTCCGACAGGATGTCGTTCGACCCCGCGAGCCAGAGCACACCGTAGAAGACGATGCCCGCGACACCCAGACCGGTACGGACCGGGGCGTTGCGAGGACGGTCCGCGACGTTGTGGGCCCGCTTGTCGCCGGTGATCCACTGCTCCACGAACGGCCAGGCGCCCAGGGCGCCGAAGATCAGGCCCGGCACCACCAGACCCGGCACCAGGACCGCGGTCATGATCGGGTAGCCGGCGCCGATCGGGATCGTGAAGTCCAGGGTGTTCGGGAAGATCCGCAGCGAACCCTCCATGAAGCCCATGTACCAGTCCGGCTGGAGACCGGAGGTGATGGACGTCGGAGTGAACGGACCGAACAGGTGGATCGGGTTGATCTGTACGAACGCGCTCAGACCGGCGATCACGGCGAACGTGAAGAAGAAGAACCCGCCCGCCTTGACCGCGAACGCCGGGAACATGGGTGTTCCCACCACGGTCTTGTCTGTTCGTCCCTGACCCGGATACTGCGTGTGCTTCTGGTGCCAGAGGATCATGAAGTGCGCGACGATGAGCCCCAGCAGCAGCGCGGGGATCAGCAGCACGTGCAACATGTACAGACGCGTGATGATGTCCTCGCCGGGGAACTCCCCGCCGAAGAGGAACATCGACACGTACGAGCCGACCAGCGGCAGCGCCAGCATCACGCCCTGGAGGATGCGGACACCCATACCCGAGGGCAGGTCGTCCGGCAGCGAGTAGCCGAAGAGGCCCTCGAGCATGGCCAGGGTGAAGATGGCGACGCCGATGAGCCAGTTGATCTCGCGCGGCTTGCGGAACGCCCCGGTGAAGAACACCCGGAGCGCGTGCACCACCAGCGAGGCCACGAAGATCAGCGCGGCCCAGTGGTGGATCTGCCGAACGAGGAACCCGCCACGGACGTCGAAGTCGATGTAGAGGGTCGAGGCGAACGCCTCACTCATGGGAACGCCCTGAAGGCGCTCGTAGGAGCCGTCGTAGACGACCTCGAGCATGCTCGGCTTGAACCACAGCGTGAGGAACACACCGCTGACGAGCAGGATGATGAACGAGTACAGCGCGATCTCGCCCAGCATGAACGACCAGTGGTTCGGGAAGACCTTGCGAAGGTTCTTCTCGCCGGTCTTGGCAAGGTGGAAGCGGTCGTCGATGAAGTTTCCGACGCCGCGCAGCGCCTTGGGAGCTTGCGTGGTCTTACTCATCGACTAGTCCTTCCTGTATTCCCAGAACGTCGGCCCGGTCGGCTCGTTGAAGTCGCCCTTGGCGATGAGGTAGCCCTCGTCGTCGACGCCGATCGGCAGCTGGGGCAGGGGACGGTGCGCGGGACCGAAGACCACCTTGGCGCCGTCCGAGGCGTCGAACGTCGACTGGTGGCACGGGCACAGAATCCGGTGCGTGGTGCGCTCGTAGAGCGCGGCGGGGCAACCGACGTGCGTGCAGATCTTCGAGTACGCCACGATGCCCTCGTGGGTCCAGTTGAGGCGGGTCTGGTCGCTGCCCTCGCGGACCGCGTCGTTCATCCCGCCCTTCCAGTCGTCCTCCGGCATCTTGATGAGCAGGATGACGGACTTGGCCTGGTCGGTGAGGCTGATCCCGTGCGGGTACCGGTCGTCGTCCAGGGCGGGGAGAGCGGAGATCATCCCGTACGGGTCGTTCTCCAGGTCCTCCGCCCTGATCTTGCGGTGGGTGCCCTCGACGTACATGTGCATGCCGTCGACCCACGGGGTCACCTTCATCTGCTCGCCCGGCAGAGGGCCGGTGTCGCGCAGCAGGACGATGGGCGCGATGCCCAGCGGGAGCATGGCCGCGATGAGCGTACGGCGCATGAGCGGCCGCTTGGTGAAGCCGCTCTCGTCCGCGCTCTTCATGAAGAAATCGCTGAACGAGCCCTTCTCCTCCGGGCTGGAGGGAAGCTCCTCGTACGGCGACGCCACCTCGTAGTGCGGCATCACGTTGCGCGCCCAGACCGTCATACCGGCACCGATACCGAACATGGCGATGGTGAGCGTTCCACCAAGCAGCGCGTTCGAGTACTGGCCGATCTGGGGGTCGGCGATCGCGGGCCCCGCAGCCGTGGGCGGGAACAGGAAGTACGAGACGATGAATCCCACACCGCCGAGGAAGGCGATGATGAACCACACCGAGGCGAGCTTCTCGCCGCGGACCTGCTTCTCCTCCGAGTGCTGGTGAGTCTCCGAGGCCAGGTACGGCCCGTTGTGCTCGCTCTCAGCCTTGGCGGAGGTCTCGGTCACCACGTCGGTGGTGTCCGTCGGGGTGCCGACGACGCGCTCATTGGCGTCGTCCCCCGTGTTGTTGTCGTTGTTGTTCTCAGTCATGGGCACGCTGCTTCGCGGTGATCCAGATCGCGCAGGCGATGATCAGGGAGAGACCGACGGTCCACCCGATGAAGCCCTCGGCGACCTGGCCGACTCGGTCCAGGTCGAAGATGCCACCGGCGTTCGGCTCCGCCTGGAGCGTCTTGACGTAGGAGATGAGTTCCTGCTTCTCCTCGGGGGTGACGACGCCGTCGCTGAACATCGGCATGGCGCCGGGTCCGCTGACCATGGCCTCGTAGATCTCACGCGGAGACGAGTCATGGATCTCGGGGGCCCAACGGCCGTCGGTGAGGGCGCCGCCGCCACCGGACCAGCTGTGGCAGTGCGCACAGTTGGTCAGGTAGAGCTTCATGCCCATGTCGGTGTTGCTGGCGCCCTCGATGTAGGCGTCGTACTCGGCCTCGTACTCGGAGAGGGCCTCTTCGTAGGCCTCCTCCTCGTCGAAGTCGGCACGCTGCGGACCGGCGTCGGGCACCTCGTAGGGCACGTCGGCTCCGGCACCGTTGGTCCTGATCTGCGCGTTGTAGTACGCGATCAGGTCCGCCAGATCCTGCTCGGACACGGCCATCGGCTTGCGCGGCATCTGGCTGTCCGGGTCCATCGACGGCATACGACCGGTGCTGACCTGGAAGTCGAGGGCGGCGGGGCCGACCTCGCGCAGGTCGGGACCGTTCAGGTCGGAACCCGAACCGTCCAGTCCGTGGCAGGAGGCACAGGTCTGGTCGAAGATGGTCTTGCCCTGGGCGATGTCCACGTCGTCCGCGGACGGCGCCTCAGCGGCAAGGGTCTGCGCCTGCGCCTGGTCCGAGGTGGGGGCCAGTCCGGCGTACCCCACCCCGAACAGGGCTAGCGCGAGGATGACGACGACATACCCCGCCAGGGGATGCCGTCGCCGCGCGGTAATCCATTTCACGGTTTCCCCGTTTCGGGTTACTGGATGAAGTAGATGGTTACGAACAAAGCGACCCAGACGACGTCGACGAAGTGCCAGTAGTAGGACACGACGATCGCACTGGTCGCCTGCTGGTGAGTGAAGCGCTTCGCGGCGTACGTGCGTCCCAGCATGATGAGGAACGCGATCAAACCACCGATGACGTGGAGTCCGTGGAAGCCCGTGGTCAGGTAGAACATCGACCCGTAGGCGCTCGACTGGAGAGTCAGGCCCTCGTGGACGATGAGCTCGTAGTACTCATACGCCTGTCCAAGGATGAAGAACAGGCCCATGAAGAACGTGATGAAGAACCACATGCGCAGCTTCTTGACGTCGCCGCGCTCAGCGGCCCAGACGCCGAACTGCGCGGTGAAGCTGGAGGCCACCAGGACAATGGTGATCGTGGAAGCCCACGGCACGTTGAGGTGGACGTCCGCCCACTCGCCGAGCTCGGGGTTCCCGTTGGTCACCGATCGGATGGTGAAGTACATCGCGAACAGCGCAGCGAAGAACATGAGTTCGTTGGCCAGCCACACGATGGTGCCAACACTCACCAGGTCAGGACGCTTTGCCACACCATGAGCTGATGCGGTTGCTGTTTTTGGGTTCGCGGTTGCTGTCGCCACGGGAGCATTATTACGGCTTCTCGCGCAGGTCCGTACTCGACCCCCCGTAAGCAGACGGATCGGTCCCGGTATCGACCGGTCTCGGGGGCCGGCACGGCGCTCCCACCGTGACTCGGGCGTTACTGTAGCCGCTCGTGCACCCGTTGTCCGCCTCCGACGCGCCCGCCAGCGCACGAAAGCGCGATCCGGCGCGGTTGAGGCGATCCGTACCCGGCCGGAAGGCGCTTCAACCTCTCCCAACCAACGCCAAGGTATCGAAACGATCACCGTTGGACAACGCCGCGCCCAGGGCGGGTTAGCGCGGTCCCGTGTGTCCCTGGCATCCTGTGGTGTCGAAGGTCTCAACTCCTTCACCGGTCCGTCGGCTCCCCCCGGTGCCGGACGGCCCCGAGGCAATACAGTCATAGGCGGAAAGAGCCAACGAACGCCACGGTCGCACCCCCCACGGCGGCGGCCGCGGTCAGACGCGATGGGACGGTTGCGCGATGGTGGTCAGCGGTACGGACACGGGTGCCAGGATGCGCGTGCTGGTCTACAGCGACAAGGCGGACACCCGTGAGCAGGTGCGGACGGCCATCGGCCGCCGCCCCGCCACCGATGTGCCCAAGGTCGAGTTCGTCGAGTGCGCGACGGCGCCCGGCGTCCTGCGCAAGCTGGAGTCCAAGGACCCGGCCGAGCGGATCGACGTGGCCATCTTCGACGGTGAGTCCGCGCCCACCGGTGGGATGGGCCTGTGCCGCCAGGTCAAGGACGAGATCTTCCGCTGCCCGCCGGTGCTCCTGCTGGTGGGTCGGCGCGACGACGGCTGGCTGGCGACCTGGTCGCAGGCCGACCAGGTGGTGAGCCACCCGATCGACCCGGTCGCGCTCGCCGAGTCGCTGGCCGAGCTCATGCGTCAACGCGTCGCGGCGCTCAGCGGCTGAGCCGTGGGGTGTGACGAGATGACCGACAGGATGAACGGTGACAGGGATCTGCGCCGTCGCGTCGTGGTGGGCGGAGCCCTCAACCACGGCGCCGACATCGGGCGATGGCGTCGCTCCGACCCGTCCCTCCCTGTCCACCGGAGCCGTTGAGGGGCGGGCCCGTGCGCCCGCCCCGGCTCCACCTGCCCGTTCTCCCAGGAGTCGAAGTAGATGAACGTCCCCGCCACACCCGAACAGGACCAGAGGGCCTCCGCCGTCGAGGAGCGGACCTGGTCCCACCTGATCACCGCCCTGCTGGGCGGGGTCACCCTCAGCAGCGCCGACACGGCGTGGGCGATGAACGAGATCATGTCGGGCTCGGCGACCGACGCGCAGATCGCGGGCTTCGCGATCGCCCTGCGCGCCAAGGGCGAGAGCGTGTCCGAGGTGACCGGACTGGCGCAGGGCATGCTCGACAACGCGATCCGGATCAGCGTCGACGGCCCCACCCTGGACATCGTCGGTACCGGCGGCGACCGGGCCCACACTGTGAACGTGTCCACCATGGCGGCGATCGTGGCCTCGGCCGCGGGGGCGCGTGTGGTCAAGCACGGCAACCGGGCGGCTTCCTCCTCCTGCGGCACGGCCGACGTTCTGGAGCGCCTCGGTGTGGTCCTGGACCTTCCGCCGGAGCTGACCGTGAGGGTGGCCCGGGAAGCGGGCGTCACCTTCTGCTTCGCCCCGCTGTTCCACCCCTCGCTGCGGTACGCGGCCAAGCCGCGCCGCGAACTGGCGGTCCCCACCGTGTTCAACTTCCTGGGGCCGTTGACCAATCCCGCCCAGCCGACCGCCTCGGCCATCGGGGTCTTCGACGAGCGCATGTGCGAGGTGATCGCCGGGGTGTTCGCGCGCCGGGGCTCCTCCGCGCTGGTGTTCCGGGGGGACGACGGCCTGGACGAGCTGACCACGGCCACCACGTCCACGGTCTGGGTGGTCGAGGACGGCCGGGCTCGCCGTGAGCGCCTGGACCCGGCCGACCTCGGTATCGAGCGCTCGGGGCCGGACGCCCTGCGCGGCGGCGACGTGGAGTTCAACGCCCAGGCCGTGCGGGACCTGGTCGCCGGACGTCCGGGGCCGGTGCGTGACGCCGTGCTGCTCAACGCCGGTGCCGCGCTGGCCGCCGTGGACGGTGTGGACGGCTCCCTGACCGACGCGGTACGCGCCGGGTACGCCCGGGCCGCGGAGGCGGTGGACAGCGGCGCGGCCGAGCGCCGGCTGGCCTCCTGGGTGGAGACCAGCCAGGGGCTGGCCAAGGCCCTGTAGGGCCCCGCCGGGGCCCGCCGGGCCCGCCCTTACGGCGGCGGTGCCCGACTGGGGCTTACCAGCCGATCGCGAAGGCCGACTCCAGGTCGTGCTTGGAGTAGGTCTGGAACGAGATGTGGGTGTCGGAGGAGATCACGCCGGGGACCTTGTTGACGTGGTTGGGGATCACGTCGGCGAGGTCCTCGTGGCGGCGCACCCGCACCATGGCGATGAGGTCGACCCCGCCGGTGACGGAGTAGACCTCGCTGACTCCCTCGATCTCGGCGATCGCCTCGGCGACCTCGGGGATGCGGTGGACGTCGGCCTTGATCATGACGATCGCGGTGATCACTGTGCCTCCTGGGCGGTTCTGTGCGGGGCGGCGCCGGGCCGGGGCGCGCTAGTGGGCGTCGGAGAGCCTGGTCCCCGAGCGCCAGCGCAGCCGGTGGACCACCAGCCCCGCGATCACCCCCGCGATGAACCCGTAGACGTGTGCCGCGTAGGCCACGTTGGTGCCAGCGCCAGGGGCGGTCGAGGATGTGACGTAGAGAAGATACTGAAGTGCGAAGTAGCTTCCCACCACGGCCCACCCGGGCAGACGCATCGGGATGACGCCGAACACCAGTGTGGTGACCCTGCTGCGGAACTGCACCACGAGGTAGGCGCCGAGGACCCCCGAGATCGCGCCGGAGGCGCCGACCATGGGAACGGTCCCGTCGGTGTCGACCAGGGCGAAGCCGAAGGCGGCCACGACCCCGGTGCCCAGGTAGAGGGCGAGGAAGCGGAGCTTGCCGATGCGGTCCTCGACGACCGGGCCGAACACGAACAGGTAGACCATGTTCCCGAGCAGGTGCATGGCGCCCGCGTGCAGGAACATCGAGCTGAACACGGAGAACCAGACGGACTTGCCCGTGATTCCCTCGCAGGTGGGGCTCAGCGGTCCGGCCAGGTCCACCCGGCCCAGCAGTTCGTCGGGGATGGCGCCCCAGCGCATGAAGTAGTCGTCGATCGCGCAGTAGCGCCCGACCGCGTCCGCCGGATACCAGACGGCGGTGGCCGACTGGGGCGAGACGAGGTAGACGAGGACGTTGACCGCGATCAGTCCGAAGGCGATGACGGGCGCGCGTCGGACGGGGTAGTCGTCATTGAGCGGAAGCGCGGCCATGCGCCCAGTGTGTCATCCCGGTGTGGGCTTCGGCGCTCCGCAACGGGCATGTCCACTCACCTTCCATCTCCACCAGGCGGGTCCCGGGGCGTTCGAGCCAGTCCAGGAGCAGTTCGGTCTCCCCCGCCGTGGCGTTGGGGACCGGACCGGACCCCGGCGGGACCCGCTCGGCGGTGGCGGTGAGGGACTGCAGGAAGGCGGTGGGATCGGTACCGGGCCGCAGGACGGCGCTGGCCGCCAGGCGGCCGTGGCGGACCACCGCGGTCTCCCAGCCGGTGGCTCCGGGGCCGGTCGCGACCAGGTGCGGGACGGCGGCGATCGCGCTGAGCCGCTGGGCGCGCCGTGCCCCGCGCAGGAAGGCGGTGAGGCGGTCGCGCAGGGCAGCCGCCTCCTCGTAGCGGAGTTCGGCCGAGAGCTCCCGGATGCGACCCGTGAGCGCGTCCACGACCACGGCGGGGTCGCCGGTCATCGCGGTGCGGGCGGCGTCGGCGTGCGCGGTGTAGTCGGTCAGCGACTCCGTGCCGTCGCAGGGGGCGCCGCAGCGTCCCAGCTGGGCGAGGACGCACGGTTTCACTCCGTTCGGGACCACCCGTGGTCGGGTGTCGCCCGCGCCGTGTTCACGTTCCTTCGGCACCTCGACGCTGAAGGTGTGCGTGCACTGGCGCAGCGGGAGGGCGTGCAGGATCGCTTCCCTGGCCTCCTCGGCTGCCCGGGGCGAGGGGTAGGGGCCGATGTAGGGGGCGCCGTCGTCCTTGATGACGCGGACCACGGACAGGCGCGGCAGCGCCCCGGGGGTGAGCGTGACCCAGGAGGCGCGCTCGGGGTTGCGGGAGCGGCGGTTGAACGGCGGTTTGCGCTCGGCGATGATGCGCAGCTCGCGGACCGAGGCCTCCAGCTCGGTGGTGCACACGATGGGGGTGACGCCCTCGACCAGGCCGGCCATCTCCCGGATGCGTCTTCGGGACTCGGCGGCGGTGAAGTAGGTGGCGACCCGGCGCCGCAGGTTGTTGCTCTTGCCGACGTAGAGGCTCTCGCCCCGGGCGTCGGTGAACACGTAGACGCCGGGGCGTTCGGGCAGGTCCTCGGCCAGGTGGCGGCGGGCCCGCTGGGCGCGGCTGGCGGGTTTGTTGACCGCCCGCAGCTCCTCCAGGCTGGTCACCCCCATGGGCGCGAGGCGGGTCAGGAGGCCGTTGAGCACGTCGACGGTCGCGCGGGCGTCGTCCAGGGCCCGGTGGTTGGGGGTGGTGGGGGCGCCGAAGTAGGCGATGAGGGTGCCCAGGCGGTGGTTGTGGACCTCGGGCCGGAGCAGGACCGCACGGGCCAGCCGCAGGGTGTCCACGACCGGGTAGCCGGGCCACTCGATGCCCTCGCGTTCGCAGGCGGCCTTGAGGAATCCGGTGTCGAAGGGCGCGTTGTGGGCCACCAGGACGGTGTCGGGTTCGGCGTCCAGGAAGGCCAGCAGGTCCGGCAGCGCCCGGGTGATGGGCGGGGCGGTGGCCACCATCGACTGGGTGATACCGGTCAGCAGGGTGATGTTGGCCGGGATGAGCATGCCGGGGTCGACCAGGGTCGTGAACTCGCCGGTCACCCGGCCGTCGCGGACCCTGACCGCGCCGATCTCGGTGATCCGGGACCGGGAGGCACTGGTGCCGGTGGTCTCCAGGTCAACGACGACGAAGGACACCCCGGCCAGCGGTGTGCCCAGGTCCCCGATGCTGGTTTGGACGCCCTGGGGCGCCACGGACTGTCGAACCACGCGGTCAGGTTAGTCGGGGCCCACGACCAAACACTTCCGGACTACGGTCAGGCGCGCCCGACATGGAAAGATGTGGGTGACGGGACGGCAGAGGCCGCCGCCCCGTGAAGAGGACGACGCAAGGAGGAACCGTGGGGATCGCGATGCCGGGTGACAGTGAGCGTTGGCGATGCACCGGGTGCGGGAACCTCACGCGGTTCGACGTGACCCGGACGGTCCGTTCGCAGGACTTCGTGCACCAGGAGTTGTCCGGTGTCGGAGCGGTCGAGGAGCGCACGGTGCTCTCCGAGACGGTCGAGCGGGTGAAGTGCCGCTGGTGCGGCGCCACCGACAGTGTGGAGATCGTCCCCCGCCCCGACGCTGACTCGTCGGTCTCCGACGCATCGGCGGAGAGCCCGACGGGTCGGGCATGAGCGCCCGCCCGGAGACGGGCGGCTCCGGTGGTGACGACGGCGACCGCACCCCCGGGGCGGTGAACCACGAGGAGAACGAGGAGTCGGTGCCCTCGGAGGAGGGCGGGGAGCGGCTGCGCCGTCCCCTGCCCGAGCCGGTGCGCGCCCGTGTCGTCGAGTACGGCTCCGACGTGCTCGGCGGGATGCGTTCCTCCGACCTGCCCCCGGTTCTGCGCCGGGTCGCCAAGTTCGAGCCCCGCCGCCGGGCGCGACTGGCCGGTCCGCAGATAGCCGCGCAGTTGGAGAACGACCACGGTTTCCGTGGCAAGGTCGCCGCCCGAGTGGAGCAGGTCTGGCCCGAGCTGGCCGAGGGCATGCGCGCGGGGGTCGTCCCGCCCGCCGCCGACCCGGTGGCGGTGGCGGCCAGCGCCTACCTCCTGCGTCCCAAGGGGTGGCCGGAGATCATCGAGGGCGTCCACGAGGAGCTGGAGCGTCAGACCAGCGCTCGGGAGGTGGACGAGGCCGCGGAGGCCCTCGACGACGTCCGGCGACGCCTGGAGGAGACGCAGCAGGGACACCAGGCGGAGCTGGAGCGCCTGCGCGGACAGATCGGCGAGCAGCGCACCGAGATCGCCGAACTGCGCCGCAAGGTGCACAACGAGCGCCAGCGCGCCAGGCGGGCGGTGGACGAGGCGGAGCGGGTGGTGTCGGAGACGACCGACCGGCGACACGAGAACGAGAGCCAGGTCAGTGCCCTGGAGGTGGAGAACCGCAGGTTGCGGTCCCGCCTCGCGGACGCTGAGGCCCAGGTGGAGAACGCCCGCCGCGCGGTGCGCACCGGCCGCAACGCCGACGAGGCCCGGCTGCGCGTGCTGCTGGACGTGCTGGTGGACGCCTCACACGGTCTGCGACGCGAGCTGGCGCTGCCCACGTCCCTGGACAGCCCGGCCGATCTGGTGGCGGAGGCCCAGGAGGAGCACCGCCGGGTGTCGCTGGGCGGCCTGCCCGACGACGCCCCCGGTCTGCTGGAGCGCCTGCTGACGGTTCCTCGGGTACACCTGCTGCTGGACGGCTACAACGTCACCAAGACCGGCTACGGGACCCTGCCGCTGGCTGACCAGCGCACGCGGCTGCTCTCGTCGCTGGAGGGGTTGGCGAGCCGGACCAAGGCGGAGATCACCTGTGTGTTCGACGGCGCCGACGTGGAGGCCCCACCGGTGACGCCCAGCCGCCGGGTGCGGGTGCTCTTCAGCGCGCCCGGGGAGATCGCCGACACGCTGATCGTGCGGCTGGTGCGGGCCGAACCGCCCGGCCGACCGATCGCGGTGGTCACCTCCGACAAGGAGATCGTCTCGGCGGTCAGGCGGGTGGGGGCGCGCGCGGTGCCGTCCACGGTCTTCCTGCGCCACCTGGAGTCGCACTCCTGAGCGCCCCCGGGTCCGGTGCGTGTCCTCGGCCGCGTCGTCTCGGCTGAGAGTCTCACCACGCGCGTGGGCGCGCCGGGCCCGTCGACCCTCCCCTCCCACCTGGTCGGTCCGCGCCTCGCGCGCCGGAAAGCACGGTGTCCGGGGCGGGGTCTCGCGGGTGCCGTGGTTGAGGCGCGCAGGCCGTTCCGCTAGGTTCTTCCAGGAACGTGAGTGCCCTGTCGGATAGAAGGCCGCCCTTGTGCCTCCCCAGGCCGACCGGGACCCGCACACTCTCGTGAGGCCCGTGCCCACACACGGGTTCCCCCCGATTTCCTTCCGTCTCCCAGCACCCCATGCGGACTTTTCTACCTCAAGGAGCGTGGACCGCCATGAAGAACTCCGGTGGTCGGCGTACGGCTCGCCGAATCGCTACGACCGGTCTCGGTGTGGTCGCCGCCGGTACCTTCATCGCCCCCGGCATCGCACACGCCGAGCCGACCCAGGACGAGGTCGAGGACCGGATCGAGGAGCTGAACCAAGAGGCTTCCACCGCGGTCGAGAACTTCAACCAGGCCGAAGAGGACTACGAGGCGGCCAAGGCCGCCTTCGACGAACTCGACGGCCAGGTCGGTGACGAGCAGGAGCGCTACGACGATCTGCGGGAGAAGGTCCAGCAGTTCGCCAGCGCCACCTACCAGGGCGGCGAGCTCAACTCCACCGCCAACGTCCTGACCTCCGACGGTCCCGAGGCGCTGCTGGAGCAGAACGCGGACCTCAACTACCTGTCGGACACCCAGCAGACCCAGCTGGACGACTTCGGCGAGTCCGCCGAGCGCCTGTTCGCGCTCAAGGACGAGGCGGAGAAGGCCCTCGAGGAGGCCGAGAAGGCCAAGGACGAGGCCGAGGAGGCCAAGGACGAGGTCGAGGAGGCCATCGAGGAGCAGCAGGAGATCCTGGCCCAGTTCCCCGACTCCGACGCCTCGGCCGAGGGCGGCGACGACAGCGGCGGGCAGAGCCACGGCGGCAGCGGCAACGCCTCGTCGGCCCTGGACTTCGCCTACGGGAAGGTCGGCCTCCCCTACGTGTGGGGCGGCACCGGGCCCAACGGCTACGACTGCTCCGGCCTGGTCCAGGCGTCCTGGCGCGCGGCCGGGGTGGACCTGCCCCGTACCACCTACGGGCAGGCCGACGTGGGTACCCGTATCTACGACATGAGCGCCGTCCAGCCGGGTGACATCCTGTTCTTCTTCGGCGACCTGGGACACAACGGTCTGTACGCGGGCAACGGGCAGATGGTCCACGCCCCGAGCAGCGGCCGCAACATCGAGGTCGTCGGCCTGGCCGCCTACTGGGGCGGTCAGTTCCAGTTCGCCGTGCGCCCCTGATCCTGCAGTCTCACCTGAGGCCGCCGTCCCGCACCGGGACGGCGGCCTCTCGCGTGGAGGGGATCGCTCCCTCCGCCAAGCGGCTTTTTGGGACAGGCACCCGGTTTTCGGACACTCCTCGTCTTCCAGCAGAATGTCACGAAACAGTTGAGAGCTTCCTGACGAATGCACTAGTGTTCATCGCCGAGCGCGGTTGCTCCTCATTCACCACCCCCCGGTGGTGACAGCCGCGCCCGGGTCGGGCACACCCCCACACCGTTTCGGCCACCCTCTCTGGCCCGAGGTTCCCCACCCGGTGCAGTCCCTTGTTCCCCGTATCGCCTGGGACAAGGGGAGAAAGGTGCTTCAGTGTCTGCATCCCGTGGCGAACGCCAACGCCGTACAGCGGTCATCGCCTCCCTCGCCATCGGAGCCTTCCTCCTCCCCGCCGCCGTGGCCCACGCCGAGCCCACGTCCGAGGAGGTCCAGGAGGAGATCGAACGCCTCGAAGAGGAGTTCATCGAGCTCAACGCGACCTACAACGAGGCCAAGGAGGCCCACGAGGCGGCCGAGGAGAAGCTCGAGGGCATCCTCGCCGACGTCGAGACCGCCGAGAAGAAGGTCGACTCGCTCAGCAGCGGCGTTCGCGCCCTGGCCAACACCACCTACACGGGCGTGGACCTGACCTCTCCCGCCCAGCTGATCGGGGCCACCGGTCCCGAGGAGGCCCTGGAGCACCAGGCGGACCTCACCTACCTCTCCGAGCAGCAGCACGAGAGCCTCTCCCAGTACATGGAGGAGCTCGAGCACCTGGAGGGCCTGCGCGGCGAGGCCGAGTCCACGGAGGAGGCCGCGGCCGACTCCCTGGAGGAGGCCGAGGAGGCCACCGAGGCTGCGGAGGAGGCGATCAGCGAGCAGGAGGAGATCCTCTCCGAGCTGACCGCCGAGGAACAGGCCGCCGCCACCGAGAACGTCAGCAGCGACGCCAGCGGGGGCAGCGAGAACAGCGGCGGCGGAGGGGGCGGTGGTGGTGGCGCCAACTACACCGGTCCGGCCACCGGCAACGCCCAGACCGTGCTGAACTTCGCCTACCAGCAGGTCGGCAAGCCCTACGTCTGGGGCGGCACCGGACCCAACGGCTACGACTGCTCCGGTCTCACCCAGGCCGCCTGGGGCCAGGCCGGCGTGAACCTGCCGCGCACCACCTACGACCAGATCAACGCGGGCCAGCGCGTCTCCTGGGAGAACATGCAGCCCGGTGACCTGATCTTCTTCTACGGGCCCAACCCGAGCCACGTCGGTCTGTACGCGGGTGACGGCGTGATGGTGCACGCCTCCACGTCCTCCCGACCCATCGGCACGGTCCAGCTGAGCGACTACTACCGCTCCAACTTCGTCGCGGCGGTCCGCCCCTAGGCAGCCGGACGACCCACGACCGAGGAACCAGCGAGAGGGTCCCTGGGAAACCACCGTTTCCCAGGGGCCCTCTCCGTGTCCGGGCGCCTAGACTCGCTCAGGTGTCGCGAACCCTGATCATCACCAACGACTTCCCTCCGCGCGCGGGCGGGATCGAGTCCTTCGTGCACGAGCTGGCCCGGCGCCGCCCCCCTGGGTCCGTGCTGGTCTACTGCTCCTCCCCCACGGCGGAGGACCACCGCGCCGACCCGTACTTCGACCTGCACCAGCCGTTCCCCATCGTGCGTGAGACCGGGCCGGTGCTGCTCCCCACGCCGGGGGTGGCACGGCGGGCCCGGGCCATCGCCGAAATGGAGGGGTGCGACTCCGTGCTCTACGGGGCCGCCGCTCCTCTGGGGCTCCTCGCCGCCGGTATGCGCTCGCGGGTGCGGCGCCAGGTGGCGCTCACCCACGGGCACGAGACCGGTTGGACGGTGGTCCCCGGGGCGAGTTCGGCGCTACGGCGGATCGGTGACGGCGTCGACACCGTCACCTACCTGGGCGAGTACACCCGTCGACGGTTGTCCCGCTCACTGTCCGCCCCCGCCACGGAACGGATGCGCCGCCTCGCCCCCGGGGTGGACACCGAGCGCTTCCGACCCGGTTCGGGCGGCGAGGAGGTCCGACGGGAGCTGGGTCTGGGCTCGCGTCCGGTGGTCGTGTGCGTCTCCCGGATGGTGGCCCGCAAGGGTCAGGACACCCTGCTCCGGGCCTGGCCGCGCGTGCTGGCCGACGTGCCCGACGCGGTCCTGCTGTTCGTCGGGGACGGCCCCCTCGCACCCCGGCTCCGCTCGGCCGCGCAGGGGACGGACTCGGTGCGCTTCACCGGACCGGTCCCCGCCGAACGGCTCCCCGCCCACTACGACGCCGGTGACGTCTTCGCCATGCCGTGCCGCACCCGGCGGGGCGGCCTGGACGTGGAGGGCCTCGGCATGGTCTACCTGGAGGCGTCCGCCACCGGGCTGCCGGTGGTCGCCGGGGCCTCGGGCGGCGCCCCGGACGCGGTCCTGGAGGGCGAGACCGGACACGTGGTCGACGGGTCGATGCCCGGTCCGACCGCCCGCGCGCTCATCCGACTCCTGAAGGACCCCGGCCGCGCCGCCCAGATGGGCGCACGCGGCCGGGAGTGGGTGACCGCAGAGTGGACCTGGGAGCGCACCCTCCGGCGCCTGGACGACCTTCTCAGGGGCGTGGAGCCGACGCCCTAGGGCGTGTATTTTGGATGCTTTCGCCGGTGGCGGCGGAGCCGCCATCGATGCGAGCGGCGTCCAGGCAATCTCTCGCAAGCCGTGGAGCGAAGGTCAGCCCGGGTTTGGCTGTCCGAGCTTCATCGGCGCGGCGAGAGGCAGCCTGGTGGTCGCGAGCGCGGAATGATCCAAAAAACACGACCTAGAGGTCGTCGCCGTGGACGGAGCCGGGCGTGCCCGAGCCGTCGGTGCTCTGGGGCTGCCCGGTGACGCTGTTGGCCAGCCACTCCTCCCAGGATCGCTGGTAGAAGCCCCAGCCGTTGTCCCACTCCAGGTCGCGTTCGGTGCCGGTGGTCTCCAGGATGTCCCCCATAAGGGCCTGGTTGTGGAACCAGCGGGCGTCCTCCATGGTCATGTTCGTGCACCCGTTGGAGGTGTTGGCGCTGCCGATGTTCCCCGCGTTCCACGGAGCCGCGTGGGTGAACTCGCCGCTGTTGGAGGTGCGGACCGCCCAGTCCACGTCCAGCCGGTAGTAGCCGGGCGACCCCTCCGGGATGCCGACGGTCGCGGAGTCCATGACCAGGGCCTGGTACTTCTCCATGGTGAGGTGGACACCGGAGGTGGTGGTGTTGAAGCGCTCCTCGGCGGATCCGTTGCTGACCGGGATGGTGCGGACGGTCTCGCCGTCGATGGACACGGACATCTCGTGGTCGGGCACGTGCATCGTGGACACCAGCTCGCGTCCGACCTCGAACCGGACGCGGTGGTCCTCCGCTCCGTAGACGCCCTCGGAGGACTCGACCCCGGCCAGCCTGAGATCCACGGTGACCTCCTGGTAGGGATCCCAGTACTCCTTGGGCCGGAAGACCGCCATCTCGTCGGTGACCCAGTTCCAGGCGCCCTCGGTCTCCTCCTCGGCCGTGACCTGGATGGAGTTCTCCACCTGTTCCTTGTTGGTGACCGCCCGGTCGAAGTTGACGATGACGGGCATGCCCACTCCGACCACGTCCCCGTTGCTCGGGAAGTTGGAGACGAGTTCGAGGCGTTGGTCGGCCGCCGCGTCCATGGTGGTGAACTCCGAGACCACCTCGGTCTCCTCGCCCTCCTGGTCGGCCGCGGTCACGAACACTCTGACGGAGGACCCGGGACGCAGGTTCCAGTCACTGACCCAGGCGTTCCCGGCCTCGTTGAGTGTGCCGGTGACGGTGAAGGGGTCCTCCTCCTCACCCTGGGCTCCGGTGTCGGCCACCTCCTTCGCGTCGCCGGAGGCGACCTCGCCCTCGGTGTCCTGCTGGACCCACACGTCGGTGAGGGTGCCGTCCACGGCCTCGACCCGGATGGGGGTGTTGGGAGGAATCTCCGTGGCGCCCGGTTCCGGGGTGACCTCCACCTCCGGCCCCGGCTCGCTCTCGCCGGGGGCCGCGGTGCCCCCGGGGCCGTCCCCGCCCTCGGGGGTGCACGCCGCCGCGAGGAGCACCAGGGCTGCCGCTGCCGCGGCCGTTCGGGAAGAGGCGATTCGTCGCTTCACGCCAAGGACCTCCAGCGTCCGTACGCGGCCCGAGGCGTGCGCGGAGCGTGCGCACCGGCGTGACGCCGACAGGGCCTGGATGCGGCGTGACCTGCGAAGGCAGCGTCACGTGGGCCACCGAAAAAGAGCACCCCGGTGGCCGGAGGTCGTCTGGGACGACTCGTCCGGTCACCGGGGCGGTGACACTCACATCCTACCCTGCGTAGCCGAAAGCACTCATAGAGTGACAAACGCGCGGGGTGTGCACGTCAGTGCTGGAACTCCTTGCGGTAGTACTCGAAGACCCAGCCCAGCGAGGTGAGGATGACGGCGAAGAAACCGGTGATCACCATCCACCAGCCGATCGCCACGCCGACCGCCGTGAAGGCGACGGCCATCGCGACGAACATCGGCCACCAGCTGTGCGGGCTGAAGAAGCCGTACTCACCGGCGTTCTCGGCGATCTCGCCGTCGAGCCGTTCCTCGGCCGGCAGGCCGTGGTGGTGCTCACTGTGGCGAGCCGACTGCCAGAGCCAGAAACCGATCATCCAGCCGAAACCGATGGAGACCACCAGGGCGGTGGTACCCGCCCACTCGATCTGACCGGTGTCCTGGAGCGACCAGTAGATGTACAGCGCGGCAGCAAGACCGAAGAAGGTCGAGATACCCATGAACAGGTAGGCCTGCATCTTCATGTGCTCTACCCCCTACTTCTTCTCGGCACCGGCGGCGACGGCACCGGGTGCGGCCGCGTGCGGGTGGTTGAGGTCGAAGGCCGGACGCTCGGACCGGATCCGGGGCAGCGACGTGAAGTTGTGTCGCGGCGGCGGGCACGAGGTGGCCCACTCCAGCGAGCAGCCGTAGCCCCACGGGTCGTCCACGGTGACCAGCGGCGCCCTCTTCGCGGTGACGTAGATGTTCCAGAAGAAGATCAGCGTCGAGGCCGCGAGCACGAACGAGGAGACCGAGGAGATCTGGTTCAGCTGCGTGAAGCCGTCAGTGGCCAGGTAGTCCGCGTAACGGCGCGGGAAGCCCATGGCGCCCAGCCAGTGCTGCACCAGGAACGTGCCGTGGAAGCCCAGGAAGAGCAGCCAGAAGTGGAACTTGCCCAGCTTCTCGTTGAGCATCCGCCCGGTGAACTTGGGCCACCAGAAGTAGAAGCCCGCGAACATCGCGAACACCACGGTGCCGAACACCACGTAGTGGAAGTGCGCCACCACGAAGTAGGAGTCGGTGACGTGGAAGTCGATGGGCGGCGAGGCGAGCAGCACACCGGTCAGACCACCGAAGAGGAAGGTGACCAGGAAGCCGATCGTGAACAGCATCGGCGTCTCGAACGTGAGCTGTCCGCGCCACATCGTCCCGATCCAGTTGAAGAACTTCACACCGGTCGGAACCGCGATGAGGAACGTCATGAACGAGAAGAACGGCAGGAGCACCGCGCCGGTCGGGAACATGTGGTGGGCCCACACGGTCACGGACAGGCCGGCGATGGCGATGGTCGCCGCCACCAGGCTCTTGTAGCCGAAGATCGGCTTGCGGCTGAAGACCGGGAGGATCTCGGTCGCGATACCGAAGAACGGCAGCGCGATGATGTAGACCTCCGGGTGGCCGAAGAACCAGAACAGGTGCTGCCACAGGATGGCGCCACCGTGCTCGGCGTTGAAGACCTGGGTGCCGACCATGCGGTCGGCGCCCAGAGCGATCAGGGCCGCGGTCAGAACCGGGAACGCGATGAGCACCAGGACACTGGTGAGCAGGGTGTTCCAGGTGAAGATCGGCATGCGGAACATCGTCATACCGGGCGCGCGCATGCACAGGCCGGTGGTGATGAAGTTGACCGCACCGAGGATCGTGCCCAGACCGGAGACGGCCAGGCCCAGGATCCACAGGTCGCCGCCGAGACCCGGCGAGCGGACCGCGTCGGAGAGCGGGGTGTAGGCGAACCAGCCGAAGCTGGCCGCGCCGCCCGGGGTCAGGAAGCCGCTGATCGCGATGAGGCTACCGAAGAGGAACAGGTAGTAGCCGAACAGGTTGATCCTGGGGAAGGCCACATCGGGGGCGCCGATCTGCAACGGCATGAGGATGTTCGAGAACCCGACGAAGAGCGGGGTCGCGAACATCAGCAGCATGATCGTGCCGTGCATCGTGAAGAGCTGGTTGAACTGCTCGTTGGACATGTACTGCATGCCCGGCTGGAACAGCTCCAGGCGCATGAGGAGCGCCAGCACGCCTCCGAAGAGGAAGAACGCGAAGGAGGTGATCAGGTACATGTACCCGATGACCTTGTGGTCGGTCGACGTCAGCCAGTTGACGATGATCGACCCCTTGCGTGACGGTGCCTGACCGTCAGTGCGGGGTTCGGTTGCCGTCGTGGTCATTTACTCGTCATTCTCCTCGGACTCGGTCGCCTCGGCTCCCGTGCCCTCAGCGTCGGTGCCGTCAGCACCCGTGCCCTCGGCGTCGTCGGTCTCGGCGGCCTCTGCGGCCTCGGACTCAGCGGCAGCGGCCTCGGCGGCCTCTGCGGCCTCGGTCGCGTTGGCTTCCTGCTCTGCGGCCCAGGCGTCGTACTCGTCCTGCGGAAGGACCTCGACGTTGAAGAGCATGCGGGTGTGGTCCACACCGCACAGCTCGGCGCAACGACCGACGTACTCGCCCTCGGAACCTTCCATGAGGTTGACCTGGAAGGAGTTGTCCCGGCCCGGGACGACGTCCATCTTGAAGCCGAAGGCCGGGATCCAGAACGAGTGGATGACGTCGGGAGAGTGGAGGTCGAAGTGGACGACCGCGCCCTCGGGAAGGACGAGGGTCGTCTGGGTGTCACGGTTGGCGGTGCCGTCCGGGTTGGGGATACCAACCTCGGAGAAGAGCACGTCGCCACCGTTCTCCTTGGTGTCGTCCATGTAGTTGAACTGCCAGGCCCATTGGAAGGCCACGACCTCTACATGGACGTCGGCGGGCTCTTCTGTGTCGAGCAGGTAGGCCTGGTCTCGCGCGGTGAAGAAGAAGAGCACCGAGATGACGACGATCGGCAGAACGGTGTACAGCGCTTCGATGGGCATGTTGTACCGCACCTGCGGCGGCAACTGCTCAGAGCGCTTGCGGTGGAAGAGGATTGTCCAGATGAACAGTCCCCACACAAGGACGCCGACCGCGAAAGCCGCCACCCACGAGCCCTGCCAGAGCGAGATAACACGCTCGGCCTGCTCGGTGATCGGCTCCGGCATGCCCAAACGAGTGAGATCGTTCGACGCGCAGCCGGTCGCGGCCAGCCCCAACACGGCGAGCGCGGCGCCGCGTGGTGCCCATCGGCGCAGAGTTGAGCGCCGATTTTTTTGGCGGGTCGGACTCACGGATTGCCTTCCCAGCGGTGAAGCCCGTGGATTCTCCACGGGCGGCCTAAGTATCCAAAGCTTGTCAGGGGGAAACATTATCGCGAACCGCCCAGCGTGCCGTTCATGGGCTTGCCTGGTCAGCGTGTTGCCAGACGCGCCCTCTCGAAACGTTCGGCGGCCCCACGGAGCCGGGCCAGGTCGCCCCCGAGGGTAGTCCTCCCGGCTGGCTACGAGGCGCGGCCCGGCGATCCCCCGGGCCCTTGGCCGCTCCCGTCCACATCTCCGCTCGAGGCGGTGGTGTGCGCGTTCGCGACGCGAGACCAAGGCGAGCGTATCGCTGGGTTTACGACACCCTTAACCGGGTGCGCCTTTTGAGGCGCACCGGGTCAAGATTGGGCCACAGGACGACAACCAACTGGGGGTGGACGTGCCCGAGCGACCGACTTCGCAGCAGCCGCTGGTCACCGTGGAGGCGGTGGGTCTCAAGTGCCCGATCCCGATCATCATGCTGGCCGCCCGACTGCGCGAAGTGCCTATCGGGGCGGTCATCGCGGTCACCGCGGACGATCCCGCGGCGAGCGCGGACATACCGTCCTGGTGCCGGATGAAGATGCACGAGTTCGTCGTCGAGCGGCCGCTGGCGCGGGGTAGCGCTTTTCACATCCGCCGGATGTACTGACCGCCGACGACGCCACCGGAACGACGGGCCGGGCTTTCGGTCCCGTTGCGATAACGATTCACGCCGTCCAGTTTCCGGGGACGGTGTGAAGCTCCCGATCCCCCTCCCGAAGCCCCGACCGGGCGGAGGGAGGGAGGTACCGGACAAGGCGAAGGCCGCGCGGACACGGGGTCCACGCGGCCTCTCCCACACTGCGGTTCCGCCCCCGAGGAAGGGAACCGCGACCGCGGGAACCGTCTAGCGAGCGTAGTACTCGACGACGAGCTGCTCGTCGAAGGGCACGGGGATCTGCTCACGCTTGGGGCGGTCGACGACCGCGATGCGCAGGTCCTTGTGGCTCACGGCGAGGTAACCGGCGATCTTGTCGTCGGCGTGGATGCCCTCGGTGGCCTCGACAAACGGGACCATCGAGCGGGACTTCTCCCGAACGCTGATGATCTGGCCCGGCTTGACCTGGTACGACGGGATGTCGACCTTCTTGCCGTCCACGGTGATGTGACCGTGGTTGATGAACTGACGCGCGGCGTAGATCGAGGCGGCCAGACCGGCGCGCAGCACGACCGTGGCCAGACGCAGCTCCAGCTCGCCGAGCATCTCCTCACCGGTACGGCCGGGACGCTTCTTGGCGTTCTCGTAGATCCTGACCAGCTGCTTCTCGGTCAGGTCGTAGTACCAGCGCACCTTCTGCTTCTCCGCCATACGAACGGCGTAGTCGCTGCTGTTGCGGCGGACGCGACGACCGTGCTCGCCGGGCGGGTACGGACGCTTCTCGAAGTAGCTGACCGCCTTACGGGTCAGCGGGGTGCCGGCGCGCCGGGACAACCGCACCTTCGGTCCGGTGTAGCGCATGCGAAGTCCTTTCAGGGTGAATCAGGGAATCCCAGGTAAGGCTGGCCTAGATCTGGGAGGCGCTCAGGGCGCCCGAGCCCCGGTGTCCCGCGGTGCGGGTCGGAGCGGGTTCCCCACCGCCGCGCGTGACCCGGCGCGAGCGGTTCGGGCGAATGACCCGGCACGCGTTTCGACGCACCGGGCGGGCACGGGAGTTCCCGTGCGGGTCACAGCCATCCACTTTACGGGCTCCGGGGTACCACCCCGACCAGAGCGCGTCCATTTGCGGCCGGGGCGGACACGGGTCACAGGAAGGGGCGGACCTCTGCGGCGGCCTCGGCACCGTAGGAGCGCTCCAGGCGCTCCAGCAGCGAGGCGCCGGTGAGCGTGTACTCCTGGGGCCCGTCGGCCTCCAGGCAGTGCACGGCGGTGGCGTTGCCGACCTGGGCCGCGCGCTCCAGGGGCAGGCCCCAGGAGTGGGCGGACAGGAAGCCCGCGCGGAAGGCGTCGCCCATGCCGGTGGGGTCGACGAGCTCGTCGACGGCGGCGGAGGGAACGTGGATGCTCGGCTCGTCCTTGCGGTCGATCCGGGCGCCCTTGGCCCCGAGGGTGGTGACGCGCGTCCCCACCCGGGACAGGACGTCGGCGTCGGACCAGCCGGTCTTCTGCTCGGCCAAGGCCTTCTCGTACTCGTTGGTGAACAGGAAGGCGGCGCCCTCGATCAGCGTGCGCACCTCCGGGCCCTCCATGCGGGCCAGCTGCTGGGAGGGGTCTGCGGCGAAGGGGATGGCGCGGGTGCGGCACTCCTCGCTGTGGCGGATCATGGCCGCGGGGTCGTCGGCGCCGATCAGGACGAGGTCGAGGCCGCCGACCCGCTCGGAGATCGGCTGGAGCTCGATGTTGCGGGCCTCGGCCATCGCGCCCGTGTAGAAGGACGCGATCTGGTTCTGGTCCAGGTCCGTGGTGCAGACGAACCGGGCGGTGTGGCGCAGCTCGGAGATGTGCACCGCCGAGGTGTCGACGCCGTGGCGGTCGAGCCAGGAACGGTACTCCTCGAAGTCCGCGCCGGCGGCACCGACCAGGACCGGGCTCAGACCGAAGCCGCCCATGCCGAAACAGATGTTGGCCGCGACGCCGCCACGGCGCACGTCCAGCTCGTCGATGAGGAAGGAGAGGGACAACTGCTGGATCTGCTCAGGGATGATCTGCTCGGCGAACCGACCCTGGAAGGTCATCAGGTGGTCTGTGGCGATGGATCCGGCAACCGCGATACGCACGGGACGTGGGCTCCTTGCTGGCGGGGTGGATCGCTCGAGGGCGATCCGACGAGCTGTTCAGGGCATGCGGGGGACGTGCCCGTTCGGACCAGCCAAGGGTACCCAGAGGGGGAGGGCGAACGCTCGTCCGCGTCCGCCCTCCCCCTGTGGTTCCGAGAACCTGAACGCTCCTCTGGGGAGCTCGGGACGCCTAGTTGAAGGAGTCACCGCAGGCGCAGGAGCCGGTCGCGTTGGGGTTGTCGATGGTGAACCCCTGCTTCTCGATGGTGTCCACGAAGTCGATGGTCGCGCCGATGAGGTAGGCGGCGCTGCGGCGGTCGGTGACGACCTCGACACCGTCGAAGTCGGCGACGACGTCGCCGTCGAGGTCGCGCTCGTCGAAGTAGAGCTGGTAACGCAGCCCCGAGCAACCACCGGGCTGAACGCCCACGCGCAGGCGCAGGTCGTCCCGGCCCTCCTGGTCAAGGAGCGCCCGAACCTTGTCGGCCGCACCATCGGTGAGGATGACTCCCTGCGCGGTGGCCTCGCTCTGAACCGTCATGTTGTAAAGCTCCTCTTGAAAGGGGTTGCGGCCGTCTGGCGACCCCGGTCGCTTACCGGATCGGCCCGCGTCGGCGGGTCCAGTCCTCTTCAACGGGTCCCAACGTCGGAGGCCGGTGTGGCATTCCGTCGCGTGGCCGCTGTGTTCGTGCTGGCACCCCGGCCGCACGGTGCACGTGTGGCTCAGGCGACGCACGGGTGTGCTCGTACCTCCAAGGGTAATTTGTCCGGGCCGAGGATGCCATCTCCGGACGGCCCCGCCTCACAGGCCCGGGGCGCCGTAGACCGGGAACCAGCGGGAGCGGTCCTTCTCCATCGGCAGGTCGTCCCCCACAGACGCCTCCACCTGGAGCTCCAGCGCGTTGTCGCGGCGCTGACCGCCCTCGGGGGCGAAGGGGTAGAAGGTGCCCCGCTTGTACAGGTAGACCAGGCCCACGGAACGGCCCCGCGTGTCGGTGAAGCCGACCAGCGAACACAGCAGGGAGGGTCCGTAGCCGTTGGCCTCCAGCGTCGAGTTGACCGCGTGCAGGTCGGTGACCAGGCCGGTGATGTCGGTGTCCACGAGCTCCCCGCCCGAGGGCTCGCCGCCGGTGGCGGCCCCCTGCGCGGCGCCCGGGCGCAGGACCAGCCAGGTGTAGCCGTAGTCGTCGGTGCTCTGCTCCACCGACGGCCCCTCCCCCGCGTTGAGCAGCTCGGTGACGTCGCGTTCGATGTCGGCGAAGGCGGCGCCCTCGGCTGCGCGGAAGGCCACCGACCCCGAACCCGTGGGGGTCAGGCCCACCCCGGCCCGCAGGGTGAGCGCGGCCGAGGGCAGGCCGAAGAGCGCGTCCAGGTCGGGCTTGGCCGGTTCCGAGCGGCCGAGCAGCGTGCGCCAGAAGCTCATGGTGGTGGGTTCCCCTCGTGGGTGGTTCGGTGGGGTCAGGCTCCGCGACCGAGCTGGCGGGAGATGTCGCCGAGCTGGGCCAGGCGCTGCTCGACCGGGGGGTGGGTGGCGATGAGCTGGTTCATGCTGAAGCCCTTCTTCGCGAAGGCCGGGGCGAAGAAGAACGCGTTGAACGGCTCGGCCTGGCGCAGGTCCCGGGTGGGGATCCGGGCCATGTCGCCGGTGATCTTGGACAGGGCGCTGCCCAGTACGGACGGCCGACCGGTCAGGTAGGCGGCGGCGCGGTCCGCGGCGAGCTCACGGTAGCGGGACAGGGCGCGGGTGAGCAGGAAGCTCAGGACCCAGGCGATGGCGCTGACCAGGACGACCAGGAGCGCGACGACCGCCGGGGCGGGGCCGTTGTTGTTGCCGCGTCCGCCGCCCGCTCCGGCGAACATGGCGAAGCGCAGACCGGCCTGGGTGAGGAATCCGGCGACGATGCCGAGGAACCCGGCGATCGTCATCACCATCACGTCGCGGTGGGCGATGTGCGAGAGCTCGTGGGCGACCACCGCCTCCAGCTCCGGGCCGTCCAGGCGGCGCGTCAGCCCGGTGGTGACGCAGATGACGGCCGACTTCTCGTTGTGTCCGGTGGCGAAGGCGTTGGGCACGTCGGTGTCGGCGATGCCCACGCGCGGCTTGGTCATGTCGGCCATGGCGCACAGGCGGTCGACGATGGCGTGCAGGTCGGGCGCCTGCTCGGGGGTGACCTCCTTGGCGCCCATCGCGAACATCGCGATCCTGTCGGAGGAGAAGTAGGAGAACAGGGCGAACGCCGCGACGAGGACCAGCACCAGCCAGACGTTGAGCCCCGCGAGGACCAACCCCACCACGAAGGCGACGTAGACCAGGAACAGCAGAACCATGGTCATGACCATCCGGGCCGTCAGCCCCCGGTCCGGACGGAACTTCGAACCAGCCACGCCGACTCCCTCCCCTGCGGATGTGTCGGAGTGTAGTTCGGGCAGGTGAGAAACGGGTTAAAGCGGGGCACCGAGTGTCCCCACAGCCGCATGACCCCGGACACACTCCGGCCGCCGTGACGAATCACGGCGGCCGGAGTGGAAGAACGCGCACGCGGGAACCGAGACGGGGAGGTCCCTAGCCCGGGATGAGCCCGTCGTCCTGGAGCATCTCCCGTACCTCGTCCATGCTGGCGTCGGCGGGGGGAAGGATGAACTGCGAGGGCTCCAGGGAGTCGGGAGGCAGCGGCTTGCTGTCCTCCCTGACCTTCGCCAGGAGGTCGTGCAGGGCCTTGCGGAACGTGGCCTCGTCACCGGACTCGATCGCTGCCTCCAGGGCGGCGTCGAAGTCGTTGAGCAGGCCCAGGTCTGCGTCGGTGAGGTCGAGCTGACCCTCACCCATGATGCGAACGATCACGAGCCCTCCCGGTTCCCGGCCCCGTTGCCGCCCTCGATCTGGGGGGTGGCGCCGCCACTGCCGCCGCCGAGTTCGAGCTTCATACGCTCCAGCTCGGCCTCGACACCGGTGGTGCTCGCCATCTGGTCGAGCTCGTACTGGATGTCGTCCTTCGGGCCGCTGCCCGTGACGTCGTCCAGCGCGCCGGAGGCGAGGAGCTCGTCCACCGCGCCCGCACGGGCCTGCATCTCGGCGGTCTTGTCCTCCGCCCGCTGCACGGCCATGCCGACGTCGCCCATCTCCTCGGAGATACCGGAGAAGGCCTCGCTGATCTGCGTCTGGGCCTGGGCGGCGGTGTAGGTCGCCTTGATGGTCTCCTTGCGCGTGCGGAAGGCGTCCACCTTCGCCTGCAGGCGCTGGGCGGCCATCGTGAGCTTCTGCTCTTCGTTCTGGAGGTTGGAGTGCTGCTCGCGCAGGCCCTCCATCTGGCTGGTGAGGCCGGAACGGCGGGTGAGCGCCTCGCGGGCGAGGTCCTCACGGCCCTGGGTCAGAGCGGCGCGGCTCTGGGTCTCCAGCTTGCCGGACTGCTGTTCGAGCTGCTGGATCTGGAGCTCTACCCGCTTGCGGGAGGTCGCGACGTCAGCGACACCGCGACGAACCTTCTGAAGCAGTTCGAGCTGTTTCTGGTACGAGTAGTCGAGGGTTTCCCTTGGGTCCTCGACAGAGTCCAGGGCCTTGTTGGCCTTGGACTTGAAGATCATCGAAAGTCGCTGAAACACGCTCATTGGCGTGGCCGTCCCCTTCTCGGTGCGTACATCGGCTGTTCCCAGCGGGCGCTTTGCCCAACCCTACGCGGTCTGGCCCGCGGTCGCCATAAAGCTATGACCGGCTACCCTGAGGGTGTGTTCCGACGTCGCTCCGCTTCCGCAGCCCCGGATTCGACCTCCGCCGAATCCGCCAGCCCTGAGGCCACTGAGGCCACCCAACCTAAGGGATATACGCCCAAGAAGGGTGTGCCCACCCCTAAGCGCAGGGAATCCGTAGGCACCCCGCGCCGACCGGTGAAGGCCCCTGAGACCCGCAAGGAGGCCTACCGCGCCTACCGGGACCGTCTCGAACGTCAACGCGGCACGACCGCCCGGCGTTCCGGTGCTCCCAAGGGAGACGAGAAGTACTTCCGGCAGCAGGACCTCGGCAAGGCCCGCGCGTACGCCCGGGACTTCATCGACTCGCGCCGCAGCGCGAGCGAGTTCTTCCTGCCGTTCTCGATCCTGATCATCGCGCTGCTGTTCATCAACAACCCGGTCTTCCAGGTGGGCGTCGCCTACGTGCTGTGGCCGCTGATGATGGTGACGATCATCGCCGAGGGCGTCATGATCGGCCGCACGGTCAAGCGCCGCGCCACCGAGTACTTCCCGGACGACCCGGCGATCAAGGGCATCGGCATGTACGCCGCGATGCGCCAGCTCCAGTTCCGGCGCCTGCGTCTGCCCAAGCCCCGTCTGAAGGTCGGCGACGACCCCACACCGAGCGGCGTCCGCTGAACCACCGGACGTCCCACATCCCCATCCCCGACGACGTGAGCGGGGCCGGTGACCGCACCGGCCCTTCACTTCGCTCCGAGCCCCGTAGCGCCGGCCGAGGCACCGCCAACTAGAGTGCTCGGCATGGAATTTCGGCATCTTGGCAACAGCGGTCTGATCATCAGCGAGATCGCCTACGGGAACTGGATCACCCACGGCTCCCAGGTCGAGGAGGACACGGCGGCCTCCTGCGTCCGCGCGGCGCTCGACGCGGGCATCACCACGTTCGACACCGCGGACGCCTACGCCCAGGGCAGGGCGGAGGAGGTGCTGGGCCGCGCGCTCAAGGGTCAGCGCCGAGACGGCCTGGAGATCTTCTCCAAGGTCTTCTGGCCGGTGGGCGAGGGCAGGAACGACCGGGGGCTGAACCGCAAGCACGTCATCCGCGGCTGCGAGGACTCCCTGCGCCGTCTGGGCACCGATTACCTGGACCTTTACCAGGCGCACCGTTACGACCACAGCACGCCGCTCGAAGAGACCATGCGGGCCTTCGAGGACCTGGTCCGTCAGGGCAAGGCCCTGTACATCGGCGTCTCCGAGTGGCGCGCCGACCAGATCGAGCGGGCGCTGAAGATCGCCGACGAGATGGGCTTCGACCGGATCGTCTCCAGCCAGCCGCAGTACAACATGATCTGGCGGGTCATCGAGTCCGAGGTCGTCCCGCTCTCCGAGCGCGAGGGCATCGGCCAGCTCGTCTGGTCGCCCATCGCGGGCGGTGTCCTCACCGGCAAGTACAAGCCGGGCCAGGAGCTCCCCAGCGGTTCGCGGGCCAGCGACCCCAAGAGCGAGCGCTTCCTGGCCGACAAGGTCGCGGACCAGGCCCTGCTGGAGCGGGTGCAGCGGCTGGAGCCGCTGGCGGCCGAGGCCGGGCTCACCCTGTCGCAGCTGGCCGTGGCCTGGGTCCTCCAGAACCCCAACGTGTCGGCCGCGATCATCGGCGCCTCCCGTCCCGAGCAGGTCGAGAGCAACGTGAAGGCAGCCGGGGTCAGGCTCGACGCCGCGCTGATGGCCCGGATCGACGAGGTCCTGGGCGACAGCGTGGAGCGCGACCCGGAGCTCACTAAGAGCCCGGACAACATCCGCGGCTAGTACCGCGTCACCGAGGGGCCCGGCGGCCGTGCGGACCGCCGGGCCCCTCGGCCGTCCCACGAACCGGACGCGGTCAGGCGGGTTGGCGCCGCGCGCGGCCGACCTACTCGGTGCCGAGGGGCATCGTGTAGACCTCGTGGTCCTCCTCCAGCAGGGCGACACTGGCCACGCCGCCCTCCGCGAGCTCCGCCCAGTTCTCACCGAGCCAGCTCTCGGCGTCGCCACGCGACGTGAACGACTCGGCCGGTAGTTCCTCCGCCCCCGTCCGGTCACCGTCGACCCCGATGTACCGCCACGTCCACGCCATCTTCGACCGCCCTTCGTCGCCGTTCCACGGTGGGTTCACCGCGATCCTGGTCCGAGCTTAACCAAGCCTTGGTCCACGATGCTGTTTACTTTTCTGGGTGCGTATCCGATTTCTGGGGACAGCGGGTCACACGGGCTGGCCAGCCCCGCAGTGCACCTGCTCGTCCTGCAACAAGGCCCATGCGGAACGCCGCCTACCGCTGCGGGTGACCGTCGACGACCGCTTCCGCCTACGTGAGGAGGGAGCGGTCGGACCGGTCCCGCCCGACTACACGGTGACGACCACACCGGACGGAGCCCTGGTGGAGGGAGCGGACGGCGGCCGTCTGCTGTTCGCCCGCTCCGGACCGGGTCCACTGCCGGGTGGACCGCCCGGCGACGGCCGTCCCTCGGGTTCGTCCGCGTACTCGTCAGCGCCGGCCCAACAGGTGGACATGGTGATCGTGGACGCCGCGCTGCGTCCGGAGGTCGTCGGTGAGCTGCGCCGGTCCGGGGTGATCGGGGTGACCACCGCCGTCGTGGCGGTCGGTGGCGACCACCGGATCCGGTCCCCCGAGGAGTTCGCCCGGCGGGCCCACCTGTGGGGCGTCATGGCCCCCGGGGACGGCACGGTCATGTCGTGTCCGCCCGCGGTCTGGCCGGAGTCCCGCCCGCACGGGCCGTACCGGACCCTGGTCACCGGCGGCGCCCGATCGGGCAAGTCCACCGAGGCCGAACTCCGTCTGCTGACCGAACCCCGGGTGGTCTACGCGGCCACGGGCCCCGTCCCCGACGAAGGGGACCCGGAGTGGGCCGAGCGGGTCGAGCGACACGCGCGTCGGCGCCCCTGGTGGTGGCGGACCGAGGAGACCACCGACCTCGCGTTGCTGCTCAGGCAGGCCAGGGGCGCGGTGCTGATCGACTGCCTGGGGACCTGGCTGACCTGGGTGATGGGCGAGTGCGGGCTCTGGGAGGACCAGCCGCCCGAGGACGCCGAGGAGCGACTGGAGACCGCGATCCACGAGCTGTTGGAGGCCTGGCGTTCGACGCGGGCCTACGTGGTGGCGGTGACCAACGAGGTGGGCTCGGGTGTGGTTCCGCCGACCCGCTCGGGCCGGATCTTCCGCGACCGGCTGGGCCTGTTGAACCAGTGGGTGGGCGCCGAGTCCGAAGCCGTGGTGCTGGCGACGGCGGGGCGCGTGGTGGAGCTCGGGTGAGCGGGGCCGACGCACTGGCCGGGGCGCGGATGGCCGTGGGCACCTTCACGGTGTGGCCGGTGCGTGTGGCGCGTGTGGACCGCGTGGTGGCCGGGTGGGCGATGGTCTGGGCACCCCTGTTGGGAGGGCTGCTCGGCGGGGTCGTCGGCGTCGTCGCGGTGGCGGGCGCGTTGTGGGGCTGGTCCGGGCCGTTGGCGGCGCTGCTCGCGGTGGGGCTGGGGGCACTGCTCACGCGGGGCCTGCACCTGGACGGGCTGGCCGACCTCGCCGACGGCCTGGGCAGCGGGCGCCCGGCGGAGGGCGCGCTGGAGGTGATGCGCCGCTCCGACATCGGCCCGTTCGGGGTGATCACCCTGCTGGTGGCGGTGGGCGCACAGGTCCTGGCGCTCGCGCAGCGGGTCGCGGCCTCGCCCTGGGCGGCCGTGGCCGGGGCCGTGGTCGCGGGCGCGACCGGACGGTTGGCGGTGACCCTGGCGTGCACGAGGACGCCCTCCGCGCGTCCCGACGGGCTGGGTGCGCTCGTGGCCGGGACGGTGCGTCCCCTGGGCGCGTCGGTGTGCGCGGCCGGGGTGCTGGCCGCGTGCCTGCTCGGGCTGGCGCACTCCCCCGGGTTCGCCGTGGCCTGCGCGGTGGGCGCGGTGGCCGGATTGGCGGCCGCCGGGGCTCTTCTGTTCCGGGCCGTCCGCCGGTTGGGCGGGGTGACCGGGGACGTCCTGGGCGCCCTGGTGGAGTCGGCCGTGACGGTGGTCCTGCTGGTGACGGCGGCGGCCGCGCGGGGCTGAGCCCTCGGTCAGAGTCCGCGCTGGCGGCGGTTCCACCGTTCCAGGCGGTCGCGCGCCTGTTCCGTGCGGTGGGCGGACGGAGAGGACGCCGTCGATGTCGTCCGCGCGTTGGTGGTCCTCCTTGAGCCGCTCGTACTCCCTCAGGTGGGTCTCGAACTCCGCCACGGGGTCGGTGACGGGCGCCTCGGCTTGGTGGTGACGCTCCCCGTGGCGGCGCGTTCCTCGGTGGCCACCACGTACAGGCCGGGTTCGCCGACGTCCAGCGCGGGTGTGCACGGCCCGCGGGGGCCACGCCTTCGAGGAGGGCGGCCGGGGCCGGGGTCGTGACGGAGACGGCGAACAGGGCCAACTCGACGGTGGCCAGACGGAAGGTCGAAGCGGCGGCGGGACGGAGGCGCCGGAATCCGGCATGTGTTCCTCCCGTGCAGGTCAAGGGCGAGTGAGGGCTCGCGGAAGCGGTCCTGGGACGGCACGGTCCCGCAGCGGCGGCCGGGGTGTCGGGCACTGGGTGGAGGGGCGGCGGCGCACCACTGTGAAGGGGCATGGGCTGCTTCACCTGCCGATTCGCGCGGTCTGGTAGTTTTCCGCGACGGCCGGATGTCGCCATCATCACATTTTTTCACACCGGGTTTCACGCGGTCAGGGCCGGGGAGAGCGCGTTCGGGCGCCGCCGACCGCGTGCGACACCTCCCACGAGGGACCAGAGCCCCCACATGGCGCGGACGGAGGCGCACCCACCCGGGGCCACCGGCGACACCGCGCGACGGCGGGGAGCGCCGCGTCAGGACCCCTGGGGCGTGGGACGCCGCGTCACCGTCGGGGGCGCGGGAGGACTAGCATCGAGGACGTGAGCACGACGTTGTCAGTAAACACGGAGTCCCCCAGTTCGCTCGACGCCGACGCGGTTGTCGTCGGTTACCACTCCGGAGGCGACGCCCCGGAGCCCGCATCGGGCGCTCATAGCGTCGAAGCCGCCTTCTCCGGCGGCCTCGGCTCGACCCTGTCGCTCCTGGGAGCGAGCGGCGCCCCTGAGGAGGTGCACACCATTGCCTCCCTCGGAGCCGTCAGCGCCCCGGTCGTCGTCGCGGTCGGGCTCGGCCCGGCGCCCGCCGACGGTGCCGTCGACCCCGACGTCCTCTCCCGCTCCGCCGGTGCCGCGCTGCGTGCGCTGAGCGCGCGCCCCGAGGGTGCGGGCCGCGTCGTCCTGGCCCTGCCCGCGACCACCGCCGAGCAGGCGGGTGCCGTCGCCCTGGGCGCCGAACTCGGCTGCTACAGCTTCGACCGCTACCGCACCGGCGAGAAGGCGCAGAAGAAGGCCGCGCGCGGCGCCGCCACCCTCACCGTGGTCAGCGAGGCCGACGGTGCCGCCGACGCCGTCGAGCGCGCCGCCGTCCTGGCCGAGGCCGTCTCCTTCACCCGCGACCTCGTCAACACCGCCCCCGCCGACCTCGTCCCCGAGGACCTGGCGTCGGCGGCCCAGGAGATCGCCCAGCAGGCCGAGCTGGAGATCGAGGTCCTGGACGAGCGCGCCCTGTCCGAGGGCGGCTACGGCGGCCTGACCGGCGTCGGTCAGGGCTCGGCCAACCCGCCCCGCCTGGTCCGTCTGGCCTACAGCCACCCCGAGGCCACCAGGAAGGTCGCCTTCGTCGGCAAGGGCATCACGTTCGACTCCGGCGGCCTCTCCCTCAAGCCCGCGGGCTCGATGGACTGGATGAAGTCCGACATGAGCGGCGCCGCCTCCGTGCTCGCCGCCATGCGCGCCATCTCCACCCTGGGCCTGAAGGTCAACGCGGTCGCCTACCTGACCGTGGCCGAGAACATGCCCAGCGGAACGGCCCAGCGCCCCTCCGACGTCCTGAGCATCTACGGCGGCCGGACCGTCGAGGTCCTCAACACCGACGCCGAGGGCCGCCTGGTCATGGCCGACGGCCTGGTCCGCGCCCACGAGGACGAGCCCGACCTCATCGTGGACATCGCCACGCTGACCGGCGCCCAGCTGGTCGCGCTCGGCACCCGCGTGTTCGCGGTCATGTCCAACGACGACGCCGTGCGTGACGAGATCGTCGCCGCCGCCACCGCCGAGGGCGAGGCCTCCTGGCCGATGCCGCTCCCGGCGGAGCTGCGCGCTGGGCTCGACTCCTCGGTGGCCGACATCGCCAACGTGGCGAGCGAGCGCTGGGGCGGCATGCTCTCCGCGGGCGTCTTCCTCCAGGAGTTCATCGAGGAGGGCACCAAGTGGGCCCACCTCGACATCGCCGGGCCCTCCTTCAACCAGGGCGGCCCGCACGGATACACCCCCAAGGGCGGCACGGGTGCGGGTACCCGCACCCTCGTCCGCATCGCCGAGGACTACGCCCGCAAGCAGTAGTCCGGAAGGGCGGGGTGGCGTTCCCGAGCCGGAGCGCCCCCGTCCCCGGCAGCCGGGGGTCCCCGATCGACACACCGCCAGCGGCGGCGGTGGGCCCACGGTCTTCCACCACCCATCACCAGCCACCACAACTAGGAGTTCGTTCCCGTGAGTGAGAGCGGCGGCACCTTCGACCTCGTCGTCCTTGGCGGCGGCAGCGGCGGCTACGCGGCGGCACTGCGCGCCGCGGAGCTGGACATGAGCGTCGTCCTGATCGAGAAGGACAAGCTCGGCGGCACCTGCCTGCACCGCGGCTGCATCCCCACCAAGGCCCTCCTGCACTCGGCCGAGGTGGCCGACACCGCCAAGGAGAGCGAGAACTTCGGTGTCCAGGCCACGTTCGAGGGCATCGACATCGACGCGGTGCACAAGTACAAGGACAAGGTGATCAACGGCCTGCACAAGGGCCTGAGCGGGCTGATCAAGTCCCGCAAGATCACCGTCGTCGAGGGTGAGGGCAAGCTCACCGGCAAGGACGAGGTCACGGTCGACGGCAAGGTCTACAAGGGGAAGAACATCCTCCTGGCGACCGGCTCCAAGCCCAAGACCCTGGGCCTGGAGATCGACGGCGACAAGGTCATGACCAGCGACCAGGCCCTGGGTCTGAACCGCGTCCCCGAGTCCGTCATCGTCCTGGGCGGCGGCGTGATCGGCGTGGAGTTCGCCAGCGTGTGGCGTTCCTACGGCGCCGACGTCACCATCGTCGAGGCCCTCAAGAACCTGGTCCCCGTCGAGGAGGAGTCCAGCTCCAAGCTGCTGGAGCGCGCCTTCCGCAAGCGGAAGATCAAGTCCGAGCTGGGCACCCCGTTCGAGTCGGTCAAGACCACCGACTCCGGCGTGGTCGTCACCCTCCAGGGCGGCAAGACCCTCGAGGCCGAGGTCCTGCTGGTCGCCATCGGCCGCGGCCCGGTCTCCGAGGGCCTGGGCTACGAGGAGCAGGGCGTCACCCTGGACCGCGGCTTCGTCAAGGTCGACGAGAACCTGCACACCGGCGTGGGCAACGTCTACGCGGTGGGCGACCTCATCCCGACCCTCCAGCTCGCGCACGTCGGGTTCGCCGAGGGCATCTTCGTCGCCGAGCACATCGCCGGGCAGAACCCGCCCGCGATCGACTACGACGGTGTTCCCCGTGTCACGTACTGTGAGCCTGAGGTCGCCTCCGTGGGTCTGACCACCAAGGTGGCCAAGGAGCGCGGTCACGACGTCGTCGAGATGAACTACAACCTGGCGGGCAACGGCAAGAGCCAGATCCTCCAGACCCAGGGCGCGGTCAAGGTCATCGCCGAGAAGGACGGCCCCGTGCTGGGCGTCCACATGGTCGGCAGCCGCGTCGGCGAGCTCATCGCCGAGGGCCAGCTGATCTACAACTGGGAGGCCCTGCCCTCCGAGGTGGCGCAGCTGATCCACCCGCACCCGAGCCAGTCGGAGGCGCTGGGCGAGGCGCACCTCGCGCTGGCGGGCAAGCCGCTGCACGTCCACGACTGACCGCTTCACCCCCGGGGGCGGGCCCTCACCGGCCCGCCCCCGCACACATCCGCGCTGCCCATCAAGGCCTGGGCAGGTACCGCGTCCAGATCCAACGAGGAATCCATGCCGACTTCCGTTTCCATGCCCGCCCTGGGTGAGAGCGTCACCGAGGGGACCGTCACCCAGTGGCTGAAGAACGTGGGCGACACCGTCGAGGTAGACGAGCCGCTCCTTGAGGTCTCCACCGACAAGGTGGACACCGAGATCCCGTCCCCGGTGGCCGGAGTGCTCACCAAGATCCTCGTCGACGAGGACGAGACCGTGGAGATCGGCGCGGAGATCGCGATCATCGGCGGCGACGGTGACGGCGCCGACGACGCGGCACCCGCGCCCGAGGCCGCTCAGCCCGAGGCCACCGAGCCTGAGCCTGAGCCCGCCGCCGAGGAGCCCGCCCCGGCTCCCGCCGCCGAGCCCGCCGCGCCGGCCGCCGACTCCGACGGCCCCGGCACCCCCGTGACCATCCCCGCCCTGGGTGAGAGCGTCACCGAGGGCACCATCACCCAGTGGCTGAAGAGCGTCGGCGACACCGTCGAGGAGGACGAGCCGCTCCTCGAGGTCTCCACCGACAAGGTGGACACCGAGATCCCGTCCCCGGTGGCCGGAGTGCTCACCAAGATCCTCGTCGACGAGGATCTTGGTGAGCACTCCGGCCACCGGGGACGGGATCTCGGTGTCCACCTTGTCGGTGGAGACCTCGAGGAGCGGCTCGTCCTCCTCGACGGTGTCGCCGACGCTCTTCAGCCACTGGGTGATGGTGCCCTCGGTGACGCTCTCACCCAGGGCGGGGATGGTCACGGGGGTGCCGGGGCCGTCGGAGTCGGCGGCCGGCGCGGCGGGCTCGGCGGCGGGAGCCGGGGCGGGCTCCTCGGCGGCGGGCTCAGGCTCAGGCTCGGTGGCCTCGGGCTGAGCGGCCTCGGGCGCGGGTGCCGCGTCGTCGGCGCCGTCACCGTCGCCGCCGATGATCGCGATCTCCGCGCCGATCTCCACGGTCTCGTCCTCGTCGACGAGGATCTTGGTGAGCACTCCGGCCACCGGGGACGGGATCTCGGTGTCCACCTTGTCGGTGGAGACCTCAAGGAGCGGCTCGTCTACCTCGACGGTGTCGCCCACGTTCTTCAGCCACTGGGTGACGGTCCCCTCGGTGACGCTCTCACCCAGGGCGGGCATGGAAACGGAAGTCGGCATGGATTCCTCGTTGGATCTGGACGCGGTACCTGCCCAGGCCTTGATGGGCAGCGCGGATGTGTGCGGGGGCGGGCCGGTGAGGGCCCGCCCCCGGGGGTGAAGCGGTCAGTCGTGGACGTGCAGCGGCTTGCCCGCCAGCGCGAGGTGCGCCTCGCCCAGCGCCTCCGACTGGCTCGGGTGCGGGTGGATCAGCTGCGCCACCTCGGAGGGCAGGGCCTCCCAGTTGTAGATCAGCTGGCCCTCGGCGATGAGCTCGCCGACGCGGCTGCCGACCATGTGGACGCCCAGCACGGGGCCGTCCTTCTCGGCGATGACCTTGACCGCGCCCTGGGTCTGGAGGATCTGGCTCTTGCCGTTGCCCGCCAGGTTGTAGTTCATCTCGACGACGTCGTGACCGCGCTCCTTGGCCACCTTGGTGGTCAGACCCACGGAGGCGACCTCAGGCTCACAGTACGTGACACGGGGAACACCGTCGTAGTCGATCGCGGGCGGGTTCTGCCCGGCGATGTGCTCGGCGACGAAGATGCCCTCGGCGAACCCGACGTGCGCGAGCTGGAGGGTCGGGATGAGGTCGCCCACCGCGTAGACGTTGCCCACGCCGGTGTGCAGGTTCTCGTCGACCTTGACGAAGCCGCGGTCCAGGGTGACGCCCTGCTCCTCGTAGCCCAGGCCCTCGGAGACCGGGCCGCGGCCGATGGCGACCAGCAGGACCTCGGCCTCGAGGGTCTTGCCGCCCTGGAGGGTGACGACCACGCCGGAGTCGGTGGTCTTGACCGACTCGAACGGGGTGCCCAGCTCGGACTTGATCTTCCGCTTGCGGAAGGCGCGCTCCAGCAGCTTGGAGCTGGACTCCTCCTCGACGGGGACCAGGTTCTTGAGGGCCTCGACGATGGTGACGTCGGCGCCGTAGGAACGCCACACGCTGGCGAACTCCACGCCGATCACGCCGCCGCCCAGGACGATGACGGACTCGGGGACGCGGTTCAGACCCAGGGCCTGGTCGCTGGTCATGACCTTGTCGCCGTCGATCTCCAGGCCCAGGGTCTTGGGCTTGGAGCCGGTCGCCAGGAGGATGTTCTTCCCCTTGTAGACCTTGCCGTCGACCGTGACCTCGTCCTTGCCGGTGAGCTTGCCCTCACCCTCGACGACGGTGATCTTGCGGGACTTGATCAGCCCGCTCAGGCCCTTGTGCAGGCCGTTGATCACCTTGTCCTTGTACTTGTGCACCGCGTCGATGTCGATGCCCTCGAACGTGGCCTGGACACCGAAGTTCTCGCTCTCCTTGGCGGTGTCGGCCACCTCGGCCGAGTGCAGGAGGGCCTTGGTGGGGATGCAGCCGCGGTGCAGGCAGGTGCCGCCGAGCTTGTCCTTCTCGATCAGGACGACGCTCATGTCCAGCTCCGCGGCGCGCAGTGCCGCCGCGTAGCCGCCGCTGCCGCCGCCAAGGACGACGAGGTCGAAGGTGCCGCCGCTCTCACTCACGGGAACGAACTCCTAGTTGTGGTGGCTGGTGATGGGTGGTGGAAGACCGTGGGCCCACCGCCGCCGCTGGCGGTGTGTCGATCGGGGACCCCCGGCTGCCGGGGACGGGGGCGCTCCGGCTCGGGAACGCCACCCCGCCCTTCCGGACTACTGCTTGCGGGCGTAGTCCTCGGCGATGCGGACGAGGGTGCGGGTACCCGCACCCGTGCCGCCCTTGGGGGTGTATCCGTGCGGGCCGCCCTGGTTGAAGGAGGGCCCGGCGATGTCGAGGTGGGCCCACTTGGTGCCCTCCTCGATGAACTCCTGGAGGAAGACGCCCGCGGAGAGCATGCCGCCCCAGCGCTCGCTCGCCACGTTGGCGATGTCGGCCACCGAGGAGTCGAGCCCAGCGCGCAGCTCCGCCGGGAGCGGCATCGGCCAGGAGGCCTCGCCCTCGGCGGTGGCGGCGGCGACGATCTCGTCACGCACGGCGTCGTCGTTGGACATGACCGCGAACACGCGGGTGCCGAGCGCGACCAGCTGGGCGCCGGTCAGCGTGGCGATGTCCACGATGAGGTCGGGCTCGTCCTCGTGGGCGCGGACCAGGCCGTCGGCCATGACCAGGCGGCCCTCGGCGTCGGTGTTGAGGACCTCGACGGTCCGGCCGCCGTAGATGCTCAGGACGTCGGAGGGGCGCTGGGCCGTTCCGCTGGGCATGTTCTCGGCCACGGTCAGGTAGGCGACCGCGTTGACCTTCAGGCCCAGGGTGGAGATGGCGCGCATGGCGGCGAGCACGGAGGCGGCGCCGCTCATGTCGGACTTCATCCAGTCCATCGAGCCCGCGGGCTTGAGGGAGAGGCCGCCGGAGTCGAACGTGATGCCCTTGCCGACGAAGGCGACCTTCCTGGTGGCCTCGGGGTGGCTGTAGGCCAGACGGACCAGGCGGGGCGGGTTGGCCGAGCCCTGACCGACGCCGGTCAGGCCGCCGTAGCCGCCCTCGGACAGGGCGCGCTCGTCCAGGACCTCGATCTCCAGCTCGGCCTGCTGGGCGATCTCCTGGGCCGCCGACGCCAGGTCCTCGGGGACGAGGTCGGCGGGGGCGGTGTTGACGAGGTCGCGGGTGAAGGAGACGGCCTCGGCCAGGACGGCGGCGCGCTCGACGGCGTCGGCGGCACCGTCGGCCTCGCTGACCACGGTGAGGGTGGCGGCGCCGCGCGCGGCCTTCTTCTGCGCCTTCTCGCCGGTGCGGTAGCGGTCGAAGCTGTAGCAGCCGAGTTCGGCGCCCAGGGCGACGGCACCCGCCTGCTCGGCGGTGGTCGCGGGCAGGGCCAGGACGACGCGGCCCGCACCCTCGGGGCGCGCGCTCAGCGCACGCAGCGCGGCACCGGCGGAGCGGGAGAGGACGTCGGGGTCGACGGCACCGTCGGCGGGCGCCGGGCCGAGCCCGACCGCGACGACGACCGGGGCGCTGACGGCTCCGAGGGAGGCAATGGTGTGCACCTCCTCAGGGGCGCCGCTCGCTCCCAGGAGCGACAGGGTCGAGCCGAGGCCGCCGGAGAAGGCGGCTTCGACGCTATGAGCGCCCGATGCGGGCTCCGGGGCGTCGCCTCCGGAGTGGTAACCGACGACAACCGCGTCGGCGTCGAGCGAACTGGGGGACTCCGTGTTTACTGACAACGTCGTGCTCACGTCCTCGATGCTAGTCCTCCCGCGCCCCCGACGGTGACGCGGCGTCCCACGCCCCAGGGGTCCTGACGCGGCGCTCCCCGCCGTCGCGCGGTGTCGCCGGTGGCCCCGGGTGGGTGCGCCTCCGTCCGCGCCATGTGGGGGCTCTGGTCCCTCGTGGGAGGTGTCGCACGCGGTCGGCGGCGCCCGAACGCGCTCTCCCCGGCCCTGACCGCGTGAAACCCGGTGTGAAAAAATGTGATGATGGCGACATCCGGCCGTCGCGGAAAACTACCAGACCGCGCGAATCGGCAGGTGAAGCAGCCCATGCCCCTTCACAGTGGTGCGCCGCCGCCCCTCCACCCAGTGCCCGACACCCCGGCCGCCGCTGCGGGACCGTGCCGTCCCAGGACCGCTTCCGCGAGCCCTCACTCGCCCTTGACCTGCACGGGAGGAACACATGCCGGATTCCGGCGCCTCCGTCCCGCCGCCGCTTCGACCTTCCGTCTGGCCACCGTCGAGTTGGCCCTGTTCGCCGTCTCCGTCACGACCCCGGCCCCGGCCGCCCTCCTCGAAGGCGTGGCCCCCGCGGGCCGTGCACACCCGCGCTGGACGTCGGCGAACCCGGCCTGTACGTGGTGGCCACCGAGGAACGCGCCGCCACGGGGAGCGTCACCACCAAGCCGAGGCGCCCGTCACCGACCCCGTGGCGGAGTTCGAGACCCACCTGAGGGAGTACGAGCGGCTCAAGGAGGACCACCAACGCGCGGACGACATCGACGGCGTCCTCTCCGTCCGCCCACCGCACGGAACAGGCGCGCGACCGCCTGGAACGGTGGAACCGCCGCCAGCGCGGACTCTGACCGAGGGCTCAGCCCCGCGCGGCCGCCGCCGTCACCAGCAGGACCACCGTCACGGCCGACTCCACCAGGGCGCCCAGGACGTCCCCGGTCACCCCGCCCAACCGGCGGACGGCCCGGAACAGAAGAGCCCCGGCGGCCGCCAATCCGGCCACCGCGCCCACCGCGCAGGCCACGGCGAACCCGGGGGAGTGCGCCAGCCCGAGCAGGCACGCGGCCAGCACCCCGGCCGCGCACACCGACGCGCCCAGGGGACGCACCGTCCCGGCCACGAGCGCACCCAGCCCGTCGGGACGCGCGGAGGGCGTCCTCGTGCACGCCAGGGTCACCGCCAACCGTCCGGTCGCGCCCGCGACCACGGCCCCGGCCACGGCCGCCCAGGGCGAGGCCGCGACCAGCTGCGCGAGCGCCAGGACGTGTGCGCCCACCGCCACCAGCAGGGTGATCACCCCGAACGGGCCGATGTCGGAGCGGCGCATCACCTCCAGCGCGCCCTCCGCCGGGCGCCCGCTGCCCAGGCCGTCGGCGAGGTCGGCCAGCCCGTCCAGGTGCAGGCCCCGCGTGAGCAGTGCCCCCAGCCCCACCGCGAGCAGCGCCGCCAACGGCCCGGACCAGCCCCACAACGCGCCCGCCACCGCGACGACGCCGACGACCCCGCCGAGCAGCCCTCCCAACAGGGGTGCCCAGACCATCGCCCACCCGGCCACCACGCGGTCCACACGCGCCACACGCACCGGCCACACCGTGAAGGTGCCCACGGCCATCCGCGCCCCGGCCAGTGCGTCGGCCCCGCTCACCCGAGCTCCACCACGCGCCCCGCCGTCGCCAGCACCACGGCTTCGGACTCGGCGCCCACCCACTGGTTCAACAGGCCCAGCCGGTCGCGGAAGATCCGGCCCGAGCGGGTCGGCGGAACCACACCCGAGCCCACCTCGTTGGTCACCGCCACCACGTAGGCCCGCGTCGAACGCCAGGCCTCCAACAGCTCGTGGATCGCGGTCTCCAGTCGCTCCTCGGCGTCCTCGGGCGGCTGGTCCTCCCAGAGCCCGCACTCGCCCATCACCCAGGTCAGCCAGGTCCCCAGGCAGTCGATCAGCACCGCGCCCCTGGCCTGCCTGAGCAGCAACGCGAGGTCGGTGGTCTCCTCGGTCCGCCACCACCAGGGGCGCCGACGCGCGTGTCGCTCGACCCGCTCGGCCCACTCCGGGTCCCCTTCGTCGGGGACGGGGCCCGTGGCCGCGTAGACCACCCGGGGTTCGGTCAGCAGACGGAGTTCGGCCTCGGTGGACTTGCCCGATCGGGCGCCGCCGGTGACCAGGGTCCGGTACGGCCCGTGCGGGCGGGACTCCGGCCAGACCGCGGGCGGACACGACATGACCGTGCCGTCCCCGGGGGCCATGACGCCCCACAGGTGGGCCCGCCGGGCGAACTCCTCGGGGGACCGGATCCGGTGGTCGCCACCGACCGCCACGACGGCGGTGGTCACCCCGATCACCCCGGACCGGCGCAGCTCACCGACGACCTCCGGACGCAGCGCGGCGTCCACGATCACCATGTCCACCTGTTGGGCCGGCGCTGACGAGTACGCGGACGAACCCGAGGGACGGCCGTCGCCGGGCGGTCCACCCGGCAGTGGACCCGGTCCGGAGCGGGCGAACAGCAGACGGCCGCCGTCCGCTCCCTCCACCAGGGCTCCGTCCGGTGTGGTCGTCACCGTGTAGTCGGGCGGGACCGGTCCGACCGCTCCCTCCTCACGTAGGCGGAAGCGGTCGTCGACGGTCACCCGCAGCGGTAGGCGGCGTTCCGCATGGGCCTTGTTGCAGGACGAGCAGGTGCACTGCGGGGCTGGCCAGCCCGTGTGACCCGCTGTCCCCAGAAATCGGATACGCACCCAGAAAAGTAAACAGCATCGTGGACCAAGGCTTGGTTAAGCTCGGACCAGGATCGCGGTGAACCCACCGTGGAACGGCGACGAAGGGCGGTCGAAGATGGCGTGGACGTGGCGGTACATCGGGGTCGACGGTGACCGGACGGGGGCGGAGGAACTACCGGCCGAGTCGTTCACGTCGCGTGGCGACGCCGAGAGCTGGCTCGGTGAGAACTGGGCGGAGCTCGCGGAGGGCGGCGTGGCCAGTGTCGCCCTGCTGGAGGAGGACCACGAGGTCTACACGATGCCCCTCGGCACCGAGTAGGTCGGCCGCGCGCGGCGCCAACCCGCCTGACCGCGTCCGGTTCGTGGGACGGCCGAGGGGCCCGGCGGTCCGCACGGCCGCCGGGCCCCTCGGTGACGCGGTACTAGCCGCGGATGTTGTCCGGGCTCTTAGTGAGCTCCGGGTCGCGCTCCACGCTGTCGCCCAGGACCTCGTCGATCCGGGCCATCAGCGCGGCGTCGAGCCTGACCCCGGCTGCCTTCACGTTGCTCTCGACCTGCTCGGGACGGGAGGCGCCGATGATCGCGGCCGACACGTTGGGGTTCTGGAGGACCCAGGCCACGGCCAGCTGCGACAGGGTGAGCCCGGCCTCGGCCGCCAGCGGCTCCAGCCGCTGCACCCGCTCCAGCAGGGCCTGGTCCGCGACCTTGTCGGCCAGGAAGCGCTCGCTCTTGGGGTCGCTGGCCCGCGAACCGCTGGGGAGCTCCTGGCCCGGCTTGTACTTGCCGGTGAGGACACCGCCCGCGATGGGCGACCAGACGAGCTGGCCGATGCCCTCGCGCTCGGAGAGCGGGACGACCTCGGACTCGATGACCCGCCAGATCATGTTGTACTGCGGCTGGCTGGAGACGATCCGGTCGAAGCCCATCTCGTCGGCGATCTTCAGCGCCCGCTCGATCTGGTCGGCGCGCCACTCGGAGACGCCGATGTACAGGGCCTTGCCCTGACGGACCAGGTCCTCGAAGGCCCGCATGGTCTCTTCGAGCGGCGTGCTGTGGTCGTAACGGTGCGCCTGGTAAAGGTCCAGGTAATCGGTGCCCAGACGGCGCAGGGAGTCCTCGCAGCCGCGGATGACGTGCTTGCGGTTCAGCCCCCGGTCGTTCCTGCCCTCGCCCACCGGCCAGAAGACCTTGGAGAAGATCTCCAGGCCGTCTCGGCGCTGACCCTTGAGCGCGCGGCCCAGCACCTCCTCCGCCCTGCCCTGGGCGTAGGCGTCCGCGGTGTCGAACGTGGTGATGCCCGCGTCGAGCGCCGCGCGGACGCAGGAGGCCGCCGTGTCCTCCTCGACCTGGGAGCCGTGGGTGATCCAGTTCCCGTAGGCGATCTCGCTGATGATCAGACCGCTGTTGCCAAGATGCCGAAATTCCATGCCGAGCACTCTAGTTGGCGGTGCCTCGGCCGGCGCTACGGGGCTCGGAGCGAAGTGAAGGGCCGGTGCGGTCACCGGCCCCGCTCACGTCGTCGGGGATGGGGATGTGGGACGTCCGGTGGTTCAGCGGACGCCGCTCGGTGTGGGGTCGTCGCCGACCTTCAGACGGGGCTTGGGCAGACGCAGGCGCCGGAACTGGAGCTGGCGCATCGCGGCGTACATGCCGATGCCCTTGATCGCCGGGTCGTCCGGGAAGTACTCGGTGGCGCGGCGCTTGACCGTGCGGCCGATCATGACGCCCTCGGCGATGATCGTCACCATCATCAGCGGCCACAGCACGTAGGCGACGCCCACCTGGAAGACCGGGTTGTTGATGAACAGCAGCGCGATGATCAGGATCGAGAACGGCAGGAAGAACTCGCTCGCGCTGCGGCGCGAGTCGATGAAGTCCCGGGCGTACGCGCGGGCCTTGCCGAGGTCCTGCTGCCGGAAGTACTTCTCGTCTCCCTTGGGAGCACCGGAACGCCGGGCGGTCGTGCCGCGTTGACGTTCGAGACGGTCCCGGTAGGCGCGGTAGGCCTCCTTGCGGGTCTCAGGGGCCTTCACCGGTCGGCGCGGGGTGCCTACGGATTCCCTGCGCTTAGGGGTGGGCACACCCTTCTTGGGCGTATATCCCTTAGGTTGGGTGGCCTCAGTGGCCTCAGGGCTGGCGGATTCGGCGGAGGTCGAATCCGGGGCTGCGGAAGCGGAGCGACGTCGGAACACACCCTCAGGGTAGCCGGTCATAGCTTTATGGCGACCGCGGGCCAGACCGCGTAGGGTTGGGCAAAGCGCCCGCTGGGAACAGCCGATGTACGCACCGAGAAGGGGACGGCCACGCCAATGAGCGTGTTTCAGCGACTTTCGATGATCTTCAAGTCCAAGGCCAACAAGGCCCTGGACTCTGTCGAGGACCCAAGGGAAACCCTCGACTACTCGTACCAGAAACAGCTCGAACTGCTTCAGAAGGTTCGTCGCGGTGTCGCTGACGTCGCGACCTCCCGCAAGCGGGTAGAGCTCCAGATCCAGCAGCTCGAACAGCAGTCCGGCAAGCTGGAGACCCAGAGCCGCGCCGCTCTGACCCAGGGCCGTGAGGACCTCGCCCGCGAGGCGCTCACCCGCCGTTCCGGCCTCACCAGCCAGATGGAGGGCCTGCGCGAGCAGCACTCCAACCTCCAGAACGAAGAGCAGAAGCTCACGATGGCCGCCCAGCGCCTGCAGGCGAAGGTGGACGCCTTCCGCACGCGCAAGGAGACCATCAAGGCGACCTACACCGCCGCCCAGGCCCAGACGCAGATCAGCGAGGCCTTCTCCGGTATCTCCGAGGAGATGGGCGACGTCGGCATGGCCGTGCAGCGGGCGGAGGACAAGACCGCCGAGATGCAGGCCCGTGCGGGCGCGGTGGACGAGCTCCTCGCCTCCGGCGCGCTGGACGACGTCACGGGCAGCGGCCCGAAGGACGACATCCAGTACGAGCTCGACCAGATGGCGAGCACCACCGGTGTCGAGGCCGAGCTGGAGCGTATGAAGCTCGAACTCGGCGGCGGCAGTGGCGGCGCCACCCCCCAGATCGAGGGCGGCAACGGGGCCGGGAACCGGGAGGGCTCGTGATCGTTCGCATCATGGGTGAGGGTCAGCTCGACCTCACCGACGCAGACCTGGGCCTGCTCAACGACTTCGACGCCGCCCTGGAGGCAGCGATCGAGTCCGGTGACGAGGCCACGTTCCGCAAGGCCCTGCACGACCTCCTGGCGAAGGTCAGGGAGGACAGCAAGCCGCTGCCTCCCGACTCCCTGGAGCCCTCGCAGTTCATCCTTCCCCCCGCCGACGCCAGCATGGACGAGGTACGGGAGATGCTCCAGGACGACGGGCTCATCCCGGGCTAGGGACCTCCCCGTCTCGGTTCCCGCGTGCGCGTTCTTCCACTCCGGCCGCCGTGATTCGTCACGGCGGCCGGAGTGTGTCCGGGGTCATGCGGCTGTGGGGACACTCGGTGCCCCGCTTTAACCCGTTTCTCACCTGCCCGAACTACACTCCGACACATCCGCAGGGGAGGGAGTCGGCGTGGCTGGTTCGAAGTTCCGTCCGGACCGGGGGCTGACGGCCCGGATGGTCATGACCATGGTTCTGCTGTTCCTGGTCTACGTCGCCTTCGTGGTGGGGTTGGTCCTCGCGGGGCTCAACGTCTGGCTGGTGCTGGTCCTCGTCGCGGCGTTCGCCCTGTTCTCCTACTTCTCCTCCGACAGGATCGCGATGTTCGCGATGGGCGCCAAGGAGGTCACCCCCGAGCAGGCGCCCGACCTGCACGCCATCGTCGACCGCCTGTGCGCCATGGCCGACATGACCAAGCCGCGCGTGGGCATCGCCGACACCGACGTGCCCAACGCCTTCGCCACCGGACACAACGAGAAGTCGGCCGTCATCTGCGTCACCACCGGGCTGACGCGCCGCCTGGACGGCCCGGAGCTGGAGGCGGTGGTCGCCCACGAGCTCTCGCACATCGCCCACCGCGACGTGATGGTGATGACGATCGCCGGGTTCCTCGGCATCGTCGCCGGATTCCTCACCCAGGCCGGTCTGCGCTTCGCCATGTTCGCCGGAGCGGGCGGCGGACGCGGCAACAACAACGGCCCCGCCCCGGCGGTCGTCGCGCTCCTGGTCGTCCTGGTCAGCGCCATCGCCTGGGTCCTGAGCTTCCTGCTCACCCGCGCCCTGTCCCGCTACCGTGAGCTCGCCGCGGACCGCGCCGCCGCCTACCTGACCGGTCGGCCGTCCGTACTGGGCAGCGCCCTGTCCAAGATCACCGGCGACATGGCCCGGATCCCCACCCGGGACCTGCGCCAGGCCGAGCCGTTCAACGCGTTCTTCTTCGCCCCGGCCTTCGCGAAGAAGGGCTTCAGCATGAACCAGCTCATCGCCACCCACCCCCCGGTCGAGCAGCGCCTGGCCCAGCTCGGCGACATCTCCCGCCAGCTCGGTCGCGGAGCCTGACCCCACCGAACCACCCACGAGGGGAACCCACCACCATGAGCTTCTGGCGCACGCTGCTCGGCCGCTCGGAACCGGCCAAGCCCGACCTGGACGCGCTCTTCGGCCTGCCCTCGGCCGCGCTCACCCTGCGGGCCGGGGTGGGCCTGACCCCCACGGGTTCGGGGTCGGTGGCCTTCCGCGCAGCCGAGGGCGCCGCCTTCGCCGACATCGAACGCGACGTCACCGAGCTGCTCAACGCGGGGGAGGGGCCGTCGGTGGAGCAGAGCACCGACGACTACGGCTACACCTGGCTGGTCCTGCGCCCGGGCGCCGCGCAGGGGGCCGCCACCGGCGGCGAGCCCTCGGGCGGGGAGCTCGTGGACACCGACATCACCGGCCTGGTCACCGACCTGCACGCGGTCAACTCGACGCTGGAGGCCAACGGCTACGGACCCTCCCTGCTGTGTTCGCTGGTCGGCTTCACCGACACGCGGGGCCGTTCCGTGGGCCTGGTCTACCTGTACAAGCGGGGCACCTTCTACCCCTTCGCCCCCGAGGGCGGTCAGCGCCGCGACAACGCGCTGGAGCTCCAGGTGGAGGCGTCTGTGGGGGACGACCTGCCGATGGAGAAGGACCGCTCCCGCTGGTTCCCGGTCTACGGCGCCCCGGGCCTGTGAGGCGGGGCCGTCCGGAGATGGCATCCTCGGCCCGGACAAATTACCCTTGGAGGTACGAGCACACCCGTGCGTCGCCTGAGCCACACGTGCACCGTGCGGCCGGGGTGCCAGCACGAACACAGCGGCCACGCGACGGAATGCCACACCGGCCTCCGACGTTGGGACCCGTTGAAGAGGACTGGACCCGCCGACGCGGGCCGATCCGGTAAGCGACCGGGGTCGCCAGACGGCCGCAACCCCTTTCAAGAGGAGCTTTACAACATGACGGTTCAGAGCGAGGCCACCGCGCAGGGAGTCATCCTCACCGATGGTGCGGCCGACAAGGTTCGGGCGCTCCTTGACCAGGAGGGCCGGGACGACCTGCGCCTGCGCGTGGGCGTTCAGCCCGGTGGTTGCTCGGGGCTGCGTTACCAGCTCTACTTCGACGAGCGCGACCTCGACGGCGACGTCGTCGCCGACTTCGACGGTGTCGAGGTCGTCACCGACCGCCGCAGCGCCGCCTACCTCATCGGCGCGACCATCGACTTCGTGGACACCATCGAGAAGCAGGGGTTCACCATCGACAACCCCAACGCGACCGGCTCCTGCGCCTGCGGTGACTCCTTCAACTAGGCGTCCCGAGCTCCCCAGAGGAGCGTTCAGGTTCTCGGAACCACAGGGGGAGGGCGGACGCGGACGAGCGTTCGCCCTCCCCCTCTGGGTACCCTTGGCTGGTCCGAACGGGCACGTCCCCCGCATGCCCTGAACAGCTCGTCGGATCGCCCTCGAGCGATCCACCCCGCCAGCAAGGAGCCCACGTCCCGTGCGTATCGCGGTTGCCGGATCCATCGCCACAGACCACCTGATGACCTTCCAGGGTCGGTTCGCCGAGCAGATCATCCCTGAGCAGATCCAGCAGTTGTCCCTCTCCTTCCTCATCGACGAGCTGGACGTGCGCCGTGGCGGCGTCGCGGCCAACATCTGTTTCGGCATGGGCGGCTTCGGTCTGAGCCCGGTCCTGGTCGGTGCCGCCGGCGCGGACTTCGAGGAGTACCGTTCCTGGCTCGACCGCCACGGCGTCGACACCTCGGCGGTGCACATCTCCGAGCTGCGCCACACCGCCCGGTTCGTCTGCACCACGGACCTGGACCAGAACCAGATCGCGTCCTTCTACACGGGCGCGATGGCCGAGGCCCGCAACATCGAGCTCCAGCCGATCTCCGAGCGGGTCGGCGGCCTCGACCTCGTCCTGATCGGCGCCGACGACCCCGCGGCCATGATCCGCCACAGCGAGGAGTGCCGCACCCGCGCCATCCCCTTCGCCGCAGACCCCTCCCAGCAGCTGGCCCGCATGGAGGGCCCGGAGGTGCGCACGCTGATCGAGGGCGCCGCCTTCCTGTTCACCAACGAGTACGAGAAGGCCTTGGCCGAGCAGAAGACCGGCTGGTCCGACGCCGACGTCCTGTCCCGGGTGGGGACGCGCGTCACCACCCTCGGGGCCAAGGGCGCCCGGATCGACCGCAAGGACGAGCCGAGCATCCACGTTCCCTCCGCCGCCGTCGACGAGCTCGTCGACCCCACCGGCATGGGCGACGCCTTCCGCGCGGGCTTCCTGTCCGCCCACTCCTGGGGCCTGCCCCTGGAGCGCGCGGCCCAGGTCGGCAACGCCACCGCCGTGCACTGCCTGGAGGCCGACGGGCCCCAGGAGTACACGCTCACCGGCGCCTCGCTGCTGGAGCGCCTGGAGCGCTCCTACGGTGCCGAGGCCGCCGCAGAGGTCCGCCCCTTCCTGTGACCCGTGTCCGCCCCGGCCGCAAATGGACGCGCTCTGGTCGGGGTGGTACCCCGGAGCCCGTAAAGTGGATGGCTGTGACCCGCACGGGAACTCCCGTGCCCGCCCGGTGCGTCGAAACGCGTGCCGGGTCATTCGCCCGAACCGCTCGCGCCGGGTCACGCGCGGCGGTGGGGAACCCGCTCCGACCCGCACCGCGGGACACCGGGGCTCGGGCGCCCTGAGCGCCTCCCAGATCTAGGCCAGCCTTACCTGGGATTCCCTGATTCACCCTGAAAGGACTTCGCATGCGCTACACCGGACCGAAGGTGCGGTTGTCCCGGCGCGCCGGCACCCCGCTGACCCGTAAGGCGGTCAGCTACTTCGAGAAGCGTCCGTACCCGCCCGGCGAGCACGGTCGTCGCGTCCGCCGCAACAGCAGCGACTACGCCGTTCGTATGGCGGAGAAGCAGAAGGTGCGCTGGTACTACGACCTGACCGAGAAGCAGCTGGTCAGGATCTACGAGAACGCCAAGAAGCGTCCCGGCCGTACCGGTGAGGAGATGCTCGGCGAGCTGGAGCTGCGTCTGGCCACGGTCGTGCTGCGCGCCGGTCTGGCCGCCTCGATCTACGCCGCGCGTCAGTTCATCAACCACGGTCACATCACCGTGGACGGCAAGAAGGTCGACATCCCGTCGTACCAGGTCAAGCCGGGCCAGATCATCAGCGTTCGGGAGAAGTCCCGCTCGATGGTCCCGTTTGTCGAGGCCACCGAGGGCATCCACGCCGACGACAAGATCGCCGGTTACCTCGCCGTGAGCCACAAGGACCTGCGCATCGCGGTCGTCGACCGCCCCAAGCGTGAGCAGATCCCCGTGCCCTTCGACGAGCAGCTCGTCGTCGAGTACTACGCTCGCTAGACGGTTCCCGCGGTCGCGGTTCCCTTCCTCGGGGGCGGAACCGCAGTGTGGGAGAGGCCGCGTGGACCCCGTGTCCGCGCGGCCTTCGCCTTGTCCGGTACCTCCCTCCCTCCGCCCGGTCGGGGCTTCGGGAGGGGGATCGGGAGCTTCACACCGTCCCCGGAAACTGGACGGCGTGAATCGTTATCGCAACGGGACCGAAAGCCCGGCCCGTCGTTCCGGTGGCGTCGTCGGCGGTCAGTACATCCGGCGGATGTGAAAAGCGCTACCCCGCGCCAGCGGCCGCTCGACGACGAACTCGTGCATCTTCATCCGGCACCAGGACGGTATGTCCGCGCTCGCCGCGGGATCGTCCGCGGTGACCGCGATGACCGCCCCGATAGGCACTTCGCGCAGTCGGGCGGCCAGCATGATGATCGGGATCGGGCACTTGAGACCCACCGCCTCCACGGTGACCAGCGGCTGCTGCGAAGTCGGTCGCTCGGGCACGTCCACCCCCAGTTGGTTGTCGTCCTGTGGCCCAATCTTGACCCGGTGCGCCTCAAAAGGCGCACCCGGTTAAGGGTGTCGTAAACCCAGCGATACGCTCGCCTTGGTCTCGCGTCGCGAACGCGCACACCACCGCCTCGAGCGGAGATGTGGACGGGAGCGGCCAAGGGCCCGGGGGATCGCCGGGCCGCGCCTCGTAGCCAGCCGGGAGGACTACCCTCGGGGGCGACCTGGCCCGGCTCCGTGGGGCCGCCGAACGTTTCGAGAGGGCGCGTCTGGCAACACGCTGACCAGGCAAGCCCATGAACGGCACGCTGGGCGGTTCGCGATAATGTTTCCCCCTGACAAGCTTTGGATACTTAGGCCGCCCGTGGAGAATCCACGGGCTTCACCGCTGGGAAGGCAATCCGTGAGTCCGACCCGCCAAAAAAATCGGCGCTCAACTCTGCGCCGATGGGCACCACGCGGCGCCGCGCTCGCCGTGTTGGGGCTGGCCGCGACCGGCTGCGCGTCGAACGATCTCACTCGTTTGGGCATGCCGGAGCCGATCACCGAGCAGGCCGAGCGTGTTATCTCGCTCTGGCAGGGCTCGTGGGTGGCGGCTTTCGCGGTCGGCGTCCTTGTGTGGGGACTGTTCATCTGGACAATCCTCTTCCACCGCAAGCGCTCTGAGCAGTTGCCGCCGCAGGTGCGGTACAACATGCCCATCGAAGCGCTGTACACCGTTCTGCCGATCGTCGTCATCTCGGTGCTCTTCTTCTTCACCGCGCGAGACCAGGCCTACCTGCTCGACACAGAAGAGCCCGCCGACGTCCATGTAGAGGTCGTGGCCTTCCAATGGGCCTGGCAGTTCAACTACATGGACGACACCAAGGAGAACGGTGGCGACGTGCTCTTCTCCGAGGTTGGTATCCCCAACCCGGACGGCACCGCCAACCGTGACACCCAGACGACCCTCGTCCTTCCCGAGGGCGCGGTCGTCCACTTCGACCTCCACTCTCCCGACGTCATCCACTCGTTCTGGATCCCGGCCTTCGGCTTCAAGATGGACGTCGTCCCGGGCCGGGACAACTCCTTCCAGGTCAACCTCATGGAAGGTTCCGAGGGCGAGTACGTCGGTCGTTGCGCCGAGCTGTGCGGTGTGGACCACACCCGCATGCTCTTCAACGTCGAGGTCCTTCCGCAGGACGAGTACGACGCCTGGGCCGCAGAGCAGGAAGCCAACGCGACCGAGGCCGCAGAGGCCGCCGAGGCCGCTGCCGCTGAGTCCGAGGCCGCAGAGGCCGCCGAGACCGACGACGCCGAGGGCACGGGTGCTGACGGCACCGACGCTGAGGGCACGGGAGCCGAGGCGACCGAGTCCGAGGAGAATGACGAGTAAATGACCACGACGGCAACCGAACCCCGCACTGACGGTCAGGCACCGTCACGCAAGGGGTCGATCATCGTCAACTGGCTGACGTCGACCGACCACAAGGTCATCGGGTACATGTACCTGATCACCTCCTTCGCGTTCTTCCTCTTCGGAGGCGTGCTGGCGCTCCTCATGCGCCTGGAGCTGTTCCAGCCGGGCATGCAGTACATGTCCAACGAGCAGTTCAACCAGCTCTTCACGATGCACGGCACGATCATGCTGCTGATGTTCGCGACCCCGCTCTTCGTCGGGTTCTCGAACATCCTCATGCCGTTGCAGATCGGCGCCCCCGATGTGGCCTTCCCCAGGATCAACCTGTTCGGCTACTACCTGTTCCTCTTCGGTAGCCTCATCGCGATCAGCGGCTTCCTGACCCCGGGCGGCGCGGCCAGCTTCGGCTGGTTCGCCTACACCCCGCTCTCCGACGCGGTCCGCTCGCCGGGTCTCGGCGGCGACCTGTGGATCCTGGGCCTGGCCGTCTCCGGTCTGGGCACGATCCTCGGTGCGGTCAACTTCATCACCACCGGCCTGTGCATGCGCGCGCCCGGTATGACGATGTTCCGCATGCCGATCTTCACCTGGAACACCCTGCTCACCAGTGTCCTGGTGCTCATCGCGTTCCCGGTTCTGACCGCGGCCCTGATCGCTCTGGGCGCCGACCGCATGGTCGGCACCCAGGTCTTCAACGCCGAGCACGGTGGCGCCATCCTGTGGCAGCACCTGTTCTGGTTCTTCGGCCACCCGGAGGTCTACATCATCGCGCTGCCGTTCTTCGGTATCGCGACCGAGATCCTCCCGGTCTTCAGCCGCAAGCCGATCTTCGGCTACAAGAGCCTGGTGGCGGCGACCATCGCCATCGCCGGCCTGTCCGTGACCGTGTGGGCCCACCACATGTTCCCGACCGGCGCGGTGCTCCTGCCGTTCTTCTCGTTCATGACGTTCCTCATCGCGGTTCCGACCGGTGTGAAGTTCTTCAACTGGATCGGGACGATGTGGCGCGGACAGCTCACGTTCGAGACGCCGATGCTGTTCACGATCGGCTTCCTGGTCACCTTCCTCTTCGGTGGTCTGACCGGTGTGCTGCTCGCCTCGCCGCCCATCGACTTCCACGTCACCGACTCCTACTTCGTGGTGGCGCACTTCCACTACGTGGTGTTCGGCACCGTGGTGTTCGCGATGTTCGCGGGCTTCTACTTCTGGTGGCCCAAGTTCACCGGGCGGATGCTCAACGAGAAGCTGGGCAAGTTCCACTTCTGGCTGCTCTTCCTGGGCTTCCACGGCACGTTCCTGGTGCAGCACTGGCTGGGCGCCATGGGCTTCCCGCGCCGTTACGCGGACTACCTGGCCACTGACGGCTTCACGCAGCTGAACCAGATCTCCTCGGTCTCCTCGTTCGTGCTCGCGGCCTCGACGCTGATCTTCTTCTGGAACATCTACGTCACCGCGAAGAGGGCGCCGCTGGTCACCGTGGACGACCCGTGGGGCTACGGCTGCTCGCTGGAGTGGGCCACCTCGTGCCCGCCGCCGCGACACAACTTCACGTCGCTGCCCCGGATCCGGTCCGAGCGTCCGGCCTTCGACCTCAACCACCCGCACGCGGCCGCACCCGGTGCCGTCGCCGCCGGTGCCGAGAAGAAGTAGGGGGTAGAGCACATGAAGATGCAGGCCTACCTGTTCATGGGTATCTCGACCTTCTTCGGTCTTGCTGCCGCGCTGTACATCTACTGGTCGCTCCAGGACACCGGTCAGATCGAGTGGGCGGGTACCACCGCCCTGGTGGTCTCCATCGGTTTCGGCTGGATGATCGGTTTCTGGCTCTGGCAGTCGGCTCGCCACAGTGAGCACCACCACGGCCTGCCGGCCGAGGAACGGCTCGACGGCGAGATCGCCGAGAACGCCGGTGAGTACGGCTTCTTCAGCCCGCACAGCTGGTGGCCGATGTTCGTCGCGATGGCCGTCGCCTTCACGGCGGTCGGCGTGGCGATCGGCTGGTGGATGGTGATCACCGGTTTCTTCGCCGTCATCCTCACCTCGCTGGGCTGGGTCTTCGAGTACTACCGCAAGGAGTTCCAGCACTGACGTGCACACCCCGCGCGTTTGTCACTCTATGAGTGCTTTCGGCTACGCAGGGTAGGATGTGAGTGTCACCGCCCCGGTGACCGGACGAGTCGTCCCAGACGACCTCCGGCCACCGGGGTGCTCTTTTTCGGTGGCCCACGTGACGCTGCCTTCGCAGGTCACGCCGCATCCAGGCCCTGTCGGCGTCACGCCGGTGCGCACGCTCCGCGCACGCCTCGGGCCGCGTACGGACGCTGGAGGTCCTTGGCGTGAAGCGACGAATCGCCTCTTCCCGAACGGCCGCGGCAGCGGCAGCCCTGGTGCTCCTCGCGGCGGCGTGCACCCCCGAGGGCGGGGACGGCCCCGGGGGCACCGCGGCCCCCGGCGAGAGCGAGCCGGGGCCGGAGGTGGAGGTCACCCCGGAACCGGGCGCCACGGAGATTCCTCCCAACACCCCCATCCGGGTCGAGGCCGTGGACGGCACCCTCACCGACGTGTGGGTCCAGCAGGACACCGAGGGCGAGGTCGCCTCCGGCGACGCGAAGGAGGTGGCCGACACCGGAGCCCAGGGTGAGGAGGAGGACCCCTTCACCGTCACCGGCACACTCAACGAGGCCGGGAACGCCTGGGTCAGTGACTGGAACCTGCGTCCCGGGTCCTCCGTCAGAGTGTTCGTGACCGCGGCCGACCAGGAGGGCGAGGAGACCGAGGTGGTCTCGGAGTTCACCACCATGGACGCGGCGGCCGACCAACGCCTCGAACTCGTCTCCAACTTCCCGAGCAACGGGGACGTGGTCGGAGTGGGCATGCCCGTCATCGTCAACTTCGACCGGGCGGTCACCAACAAGGAACAGGTGGAGAACTCCATCCAGGTCACGGCCGAGGAGGAGACCGAGGGCGCCTGGAACTGGGTCACCGACGAGATGGCGGTCTTCCGGCCCAAGGAGTACTGGGATCCCTACCAGGAGGTCACCGTGGATCTCAGGCTGGCCGGGGTCGAGTCCTCCGAGGGCGTCTACGGAGCGGAGGACCACCGCGTCCGGTTCGAGGTCGGACGCGAGCTGGTGTCCACGATGCACGTGCCCGACCACGAGATGTCCGTGTCCATCGACGGCGAGACCGTCCGCACCATCCCGGTCAGCAACGGATCCGCCGAGGAGCGCTTCAACACCACCACCTCCGGTGTCCACCTCACCATGGAGAAGTACCAGGCCCTGGTCATGGACTCCGCGACCGTCGGCATCCCGGAGGGGTCGCCCGGCTACTACCGGCTGGACGTGGACTGGGCGGTCCGCACCTCCAACAGCGGCGAGTTCACCCACGCGGCTCCGTGGAACGCGGGGAACATCGGCAGCGCCAACACCTCCAACGGGTGCACGAACATGACCATGGAGGACGCCCGCTGGTTCCACAACCAGGCCCTTATGGGGGACATCCTGGAGACCACCGGCACCGAACGCGACCTGGAGTGGGACAACGGCTGGGGCTTCTACCAGCGATCCTGGGAGGAGTGGCTGGCCAACAGCGTCACCGGGCAGCCCCAGAGCACCGACGGCTCGGGCACGCCCGGCTCCGTCCACGGCGACGACCTCTAGGTCGTGTTTTTTGGATCATTCCGCGCTCGCGACCACCAGGCTGCCTCTCGCCGCGCCGATGAAGCTCGGACAGCCAAACCCGGGCTGACCTTCGCTCCACGGCTTGCGAGAGATTGCCTGGACGCCGCTCGCATCGATGGCGGCTCCGCCGCCACCGGCGAAAGCATCCAAAATACACGCCCTAGGGCGTCGGCTCCACGCCCCTGAGAAGGTCGTCCAGGCGCCGGAGGGTGCGCTCCCAGGTCCACTCTGCGGTCACCCACTCCCGGCCGCGTGCGCCCATCTGGGCGGCGCGGCCGGGGTCCTTCAGGAGTCGGATGAGCGCGCGGGCGGTCGGACCGGGCATCGACCCGTCGACCACGTGTCCGGTCTCGCCCTCCAGGACCGCGTCCGGGGCGCCGCCCGAGGCCCCGGCGACCACCGGCAGCCCGGTGGCGGACGCCTCCAGGTAGACCATGCCGAGGCCCTCCACGTCCAGGCCGCCCCGCCGGGTGCGGCACGGCATGGCGAAGACGTCACCGGCGTCGTAGTGGGCGGGGAGCCGTTCGGCGGGGACCGGTCCGGTGAAGCGCACCGAGTCCGTCCCCTGCGCGGCCGAGCGGAGCCGGGGTGCGAGGGGGCCGTCCCCGACGAACAGCAGGACCGCGTCGGGCACGTCGGCCAGCACGCGCGGCCAGGCCCGGAGCAGGGTGTCCTGACCCTTGCGGGCCACCATCCGGGAGACGCACACGACCACCGGACGCGAGCCCAGACCCAGCTCCCGTCGGACCTCCTCGCCGCCCGAACCGGGTCGGAAGCGCTCGGTGTCCACCCCGGGGGCGAGGCGGCGCATCCGTTCCGTGGCGGGGGCGGACAGTGAGCGGGACAACCGTCGACGGGTGTACTCGCCCAGGTAGGTGACGGTGTCGACGCCGTCACCGATCCGCCGTAGCGCCGAACTCGCCCCGGGGACCACCGTCCAACCGGTCTCGTGCCCGTGGGTGAGCGCCACCTGGCGCCGCACCCGCGAGCGCATACCGGCGGCGAGGAGCCCCAGAGGAGCGGCGGCCCCGTAGAGCACGGAGTCGCACCCCTCCATTTCGGCGATGGCCCGGGCCCGCCGTGCCACCCCCGGCGTGGGGAGCAGCACCGGCCCGGTCTCACGCACGATGGGGAACGGCTGGTGCAGGTCGAAGTACGGGTCGGCGCGGTGGTCCTCCGCCGTGGGGGAGGAGCAGTAGACCAGCACGGACCCAGGGGGGCGGCGCCGGGCCAGCTCGTGCACGAAGGACTCGATCCCGCCCGCGCGCGGAGGGAAGTCGTTGGTGATGATCAGGGTTCGCGACACCTGAGCGAGTCTAGGCGCCCGGACACGGAGAGGGCCCCTGGGAAACGGTGGTTTCCCAGGGACCCTCTCGCTGGTTCCTCGGTCGTGGGTCGTCCGGCTGCCTAGGGGCGGACCGCCGCGACGAAGTTGGAGCGGTAGTAGTCGCTCAGCTGGACCGTGCCGATGGGTCGGGAGGACGTGGAGGCGTGCACCATCACGCCGTCACCCGCGTACAGACCGACGTGGCTCGGGTTGGGCCCGTAGAAGAAGATCAGGTCACCGGGCTGCATGTTCTCCCAGGAGACGCGCTGGCCCGCGTTGATCTGGTCGTAGGTGGTGCGCGGCAGGTTCACGCCGGCCTGGCCCCAGGCGGCCTGGGTGAGACCGGAGCAGTCGTAGCCGTTGGGTCCGGTGCCGCCCCAGACGTAGGGCTTGCCGACCTGCTGGTAGGCGAAGTTCAGCACGGTCTGGGCGTTGCCGGTGGCCGGACCGGTGTAGTTGGCGCCACCACCACCGCCCCCTCCGCCGCCGCTGTTCTCGCTGCCCCCGCTGGCGTCGCTGCTGACGTTCTCGGTGGCGGCGGCCTGTTCCTCGGCGGTCAGCTCGGAGAGGATCTCCTCCTGCTCGCTGATCGCCTCCTCCGCAGCCTCGGTGGCCTCCTCGGCCTCCTCCAGGGAGTCGGCCGCGGCCTCCTCCGTGGACTCGGCCTCGCCGCGCAGGCCCTCCAGGTGCTCGAGCTCCTCCATGTACTGGGAGAGGCTCTCGTGCTGCTGCTCGGAGAGGTAGGTGAGGTCCGCCTGGTGCTCCAGGGCCTCCTCGGGACCGGTGGCCCCGATCAGCTGGGCGGGAGAGGTCAGGTCCACGCCCGTGTAGGTGGTGTTGGCCAGGGCGCGAACGCCGCTGCTGAGCGAGTCGACCTTCTTCTCGGCGGTCTCGACGTCGGCGAGGATGCCCTCGAGCTTCTCCTCGGCCGCCTCGTGGGCCTCCTTGGCCTCGTTGTAGGTCGCGTTGAGCTCGATGAACTCCTCTTCGAGGCGTTCGATCTCCTCCTGGACCTCCTCGGACGTGGGCTCGGCGTGGGCCACGGCGGCGGGGAGGAGGAAGGCTCCGATGGCGAGGGAGGCGATGACCGCTGTACGGCGTTGGCGTTCGCCACGGGATGCAGACACTGAAGCACCTTTCTCCCCTTGTCCCAGGCGATACGGGGAACAAGGGACTGCACCGGGTGGGGAACCTCGGGCCAGAGAGGGTGGCCGAAACGGTGTGGGGGTGTGCCCGACCCGGGCGCGGCTGTCACCACCGGGGGGTGGTGAATGAGGAGCAACCGCGCTCGGCGATGAACACTAGTGCATTCGTCAGGAAGCTCTCAACTGTTTCGTGACATTCTGCTGGAAGACGAGGAGTGTCCGAAAACCGGGTGCCTGTCCCAAAAAGCCGCTTGGCGGAGGGAGCGATCCCCTCCACGCGAGAGGCCGCCGTCCCGGTGCGGGACGGCGGCCTCAGGTGAGACTGCAGGATCAGGGGCGCACGGCGAACTGGAACTGACCGCCCCAGTAGGCGGCCAGGCCGACGACCTCGATGTTGCGGCCGCTGCTCGGGGCGTGGACCATCTGCCCGTTGCCCGCGTACAGACCGTTGTGTCCCAGGTCGCCGAAGAAGAACAGGATGTCACCCGGCTGGACGGCGCTCATGTCGTAGATACGGGTACCCACGTCGGCCTGCCCGTAGGTGGTACGGGGCAGGTCCACCCCGGCCGCGCGCCAGGACGCCTGGACCAGGCCGGAGCAGTCGTAGCCGTTGGGCCCGGTGCCGCCCCACACGTAGGGGAGGCCGACCTTCCCGTAGGCGAAGTCCAGGGCCGACGAGGCGTTGCCGCTGCCGCCGTGGCTCTGCCCGCCGCTGTCGTCGCCGCCCTCGGCCGAGGCGTCGGAGTCGGGGAACTGGGCCAGGATCTCCTGCTGCTCCTCGATGGCCTCCTCGACCTCGTCCTTGGCCTCCTCGGCCTCGTCCTTGGCCTTCTCGGCCTCCTCGAGGGCCTTCTCCGCCTCGTCCTTGAGCGCGAACAGGCGCTCGGCGGACTCGCCGAAGTCGTCCAGCTGGGTCTGCTGGGTGTCCGACAGGTAGTTGAGGTCCGCGTTCTGCTCCAGCAGCGCCTCGGGACCGTCGGAGGTCAGGACGTTGGCGGTGGAGTTGAGCTCGCCGCCCTGGTAGGTGGCGCTGGCGAACTGCTGGACCTTCTCCCGCAGATCGTCGTAGCGCTCCTGCTCGTCACCGACCTGGCCGTCGAGTTCGTCGAAGGCGGCCTTGGCCGCCTCGTAGTCCTCTTCGGCCTGGTTGAAGTTCTCGACCGCGGTGGAAGCCTCTTGGTTCAGCTCCTCGATCCGGTCCTCGACCTCGTCCTGGGTCGGCTCGGCGTGTGCGATGCCGGGGGCGATGAAGGTACCGGCGGCGACCACACCGAGACCGGTCGTAGCGATTCGGCGAGCCGTACGCCGACCACCGGAGTTCTTCATGGCGGTCCACGCTCCTTGAGGTAGAAAAGTCCGCATGGGGTGCTGGGAGACGGAAGGAAATCGGGGGGAACCCGTGTGTGGGCACGGGCCTCACGAGAGTGTGCGGGTCCCGGTCGGCCTGGGGAGGCACAAGGGCGGCCTTCTATCCGACAGGGCACTCACGTTCCTGGAAGAACCTAGCGGAACGGCCTGCGCGCCTCAACCACGGCACCCGCGAGACCCCGCCCCGGACACCGTGCTTTCCGGCGCGCGAGGCGCGGACCGACCAGGTGGGAGGGGAGGGTCGACGGGCCCGGCGCGCCCACGCGCGTGGTGAGACTCTCAGCCGAGACGACGCGGCCGAGGACACGCACCGGACCCGGGGGCGCTCAGGAGTGCGACTCCAGGTGGCGCAGGAAGACCGTGGACGGCACCGCGCGCGCCCCCACCCGCCTGACCGCCGAGACGATCTCCTTGTCGGAGGTGACCACCGCGATCGGTCGGCCGGGCGGTTCGGCCCGCACCAGCCGCACGATCAGCGTGTCGGCGATCTCCCCGGGCGCGCTGAAGAGCACCCGCACCCGGCGGCTGGGCGTCACCGGTGGGGCCTCCACGTCGGCGCCGTCGAACACACAGGTGATCTCCGCCTTGGTCCGGCTCGCCAACCCCTCCAGCGACGAGAGCAGCCGCGTGCGCTGGTCAGCCAGCGGCAGGGTCCCGTAGCCGGTCTTGGTGACGTTGTAGCCGTCCAGCAGCAGGTGTACCCGAGGAACCGTCAGCAGGCGCTCCAGCAGACCGGGGGCGTCGTCGGGCAGGCCGCCCAGCGACACCCGGCGGTGCTCCTCCTGGGCCTCCGCCACCAGATCGGCCGGGCTGTCCAGGGACGTGGGCAGCGCCAGCTCGCGTCGCAGACCGTGTGAGGCGTCCACCAGCACGTCCAGCAGCACGCGCAGCCGGGCCTCGTCGGCGTTGCGGCCGGTGCGCACCGCGCGGCGGGCGTTCTCCACCTGGGCCTCAGCGTCCGCGAGGCGGGACCGCAACCTGCGGTTCTCCACCTCCAGGGCACTGACCTGGCTCTCGTTCTCGTGTCGCCGGTCGGTCGTCTCCGACACCACCCGCTCCGCCTCGTCCACCGCCCGCCTGGCGCGCTGGCGCTCGTTGTGCACCTTGCGGCGCAGTTCGGCGATCTCGGTGCGCTGCTCGCCGATCTGTCCGCGCAGGCGCTCCAGCTCCGCCTGGTGTCCCTGCTGCGTCTCCTCCAGGCGTCGCCGGACGTCGTCGAGGGCCTCCGCGGCCTCGTCCACCTCCCGAGCGCTGGTCTGACGCTCCAGCTCCTCGTGGACGCCCTCGATGATCTCCGGCCACCCCTTGGGACGCAGGAGGTAGGCGCTGGCCGCCACCGCCACCGGGTCGGCGGCGGGCGGGACGACCCCCGCGCGCATGCCCTCGGCCAGCTCGGGCCAGACCTGCTCCACTCGGGCGGCGACCTTGCCACGGAAACCGTGGTCGTTCTCCAACTGCGCGGCTATCTGCGGACCGGCCAGTCGCGCCCGGCGGCGGGGCTCGAACTTGGCGACCCGGCGCAGAACCGGGGGCAGGTCGGAGGAACGCATCCCGCCGAGCACGTCGGAGCCGTACTCGACGACACGGGCGCGCACCGGCTCGGGCAGGGGACGGCGCAGCCGCTCCCCGCCCTCCTCCGAGGGCACCGACTCCTCGTTCTCCTCGTGGTTCACCGCCCCGGGGGTGCGGTCGCCGTCGTCACCACCGGAGCCGCCCGTCTCCGGGCGGGCGCTCATGCCCGACCCGTCGGGCTCTCCGCCGATGCGTCGGAGACCGACGAGTCAGCGTCGGGGCGGGGGACGATCTCCACACTGTCGGTGGCGCCGCACCAGCGGCACTTCACCCGCTCGACCGTCTCGGAGAGCACCGTGCGCTCCTCGACCGCTCCGACACCGGACAACTCCTGGTGCACGAAGTCCTGCGAACGGACCGTCCGGGTCACGTCGAACCGCGTGAGGTTCCCGCACCCGGTGCATCGCCAACGCTCACTGTCACCCGGCATCGCGATCCCCACGGTTCCTCCTTGCGTCGTCCTCTTCACGGGGCGGCGGCCTCTGCCGTCCCGTCACCCACATCTTTCCATGTCGGGCGCGCCTGACCGTAGTCCGGAAGTGTTTGGTCGTGGGCCCCGACTAACCTGACCGCGTGGTTCGACAGTCCGTGGCGCCCCAGGGCGTCCAAACCAGCATCGGGGACCTGGGCACACCGCTGGCCGGGGTGTCCTTCGTCGTCGTTGACCTGGAGACCACCGGCACCAGTGCCTCCCGGTCCCGGATCACCGAGATCGGCGCGGTCAGGGTCCGCGACGGCCGGGTGACCGGCGAGTTCACGACCCTGGTCGACCCCGGCATGCTCATCCCGGCCAACATCACCCTGCTGACCGGTATCACCCAGTCGATGGTGGCCACCGCCCCGCCCATCACCCGGGCGCTGCCGGACCTGCTGGCCTTCCTGGACGCCGAACCCGACACCGTCCTGGTGGCCCACAACGCGCCCTTCGACACCGGATTCCTCAAGGCCGCCTGCGAACGCGAGGGCATCGAGTGGCCCGGCTACCCGGTCGTGGACACCCTGCGGCTGGCCCGTGCGGTCCTGCTCCGGCCCGAGGTCCACAACCACCGCCTGGGCACCCTCATCGCCTACTTCGGCGCCCCCACCACCCCCAACCACCGGGCCCTGGACGACGCCCGCGCGACCGTCGACGTGCTCAACGGCCTCCTGACCCGCCTCGCGCCCATGGGGGTGACCAGCCTGGAGGAGCTGCGGGCGGTCAACAAACCCGCCAGCCGCGCCCAGCGGGCCCGCCGCCACCTGGCCGAGGACCTGCCCGAACGCCCCGGCGTCTACGTGTTCACCGACGCCCGGGGCGAGAGCCTCTACGTCGGCAAGAGCAACAACCTGCGGCGCCGGGTCGCCACCTACTTCACCGCCGCCGAGTCCCGAAGACGCATCCGGGAGATGGCCGGCCTGGTCGAGGGCGTCACCCCCATCGTGTGCACCACCGAGCTGGAGGCCTCGGTCCGCGAGCTGCGCATCATCGCCGAGCGCAAACCGCCGTTCAACCGCCGCTCCCGCAACCCCGAGCGCGCCTCCTGGGTCACGCTCACCCCCGGGGCGCTGCCGCGCCTGTCCGTGGTCCGCGTCATCAAGGACGACGGCGCCCCCTACATCGGCCCCTACCCCTCGCCCCGGGCAGCCGAGGAGGCCAGGGAAGCGATCCTGCACGCCCTCCCGCTGCGCCAGTGCACGCACACCTTCAGCGTCGAGGTGCCGAAGGAACGTGAACACGGCGCGGGCGACACCCGACCACGGGTGGTCCCGAACGGAGTGAAACCGTGCGTCCTCGCCCAGCTGGGACGCTGCGGCGCCCCCTGCGACGGCACGGAGTCGCTGACCGACTACACCGCGCACGCCGACGCCGCCCGCACCGCGATGACCGGCGACCCCGCCGTGGTCGTGGACGCGCTCACGGGTCGCATCCGGGAGCTCTCGGCCGAACTCCGCTACGAGGAGGCGGCTGCCCTGCGCGACCGCCTCACCGCCTTCCTGCGCGGGGCACGGCGCGCCCAGCGGCTCAGCGCGATCGCCGCCGTCCCGCACCTGGTCGCGACCGGCCCCGGAGCCACCGGCTGGGAGACCGCGGTGGTCCGCCACGGCCGCCTGGCGGCCAGCGCCGTCCTGCGGCCCGGTACCGATCCCACCGCCTTCCTGCAGTCCCTCACCGCCACCGCCGAGCGGGTCCCGCCGGGGTCCGGTCCGGTCCCCAACGCCACGGCGGGGGAGACCGAACTGCTCCTGGACTGGCTCGAACGCCCCGGGACCCGCCTGGTGGAGATGGAAGGTGAGTGGACATGCCCGTTGCGGAGCGCCGAAGCCCACACCGGGATGACACACTGGGCGCATGGCCGCGCTTCCGCTCAATGACGACTACCCCGTCCGACGCGCGCCCGTCATCGCCTTCGGACTGATCGCGGTCAACGTCCTCGTCTACCTCGTCTCGCCCCAGTCGGCCACCGCCGTCTGGTATCCGGCGGACGCGGTCGGGCGCTACTGCGCGATCGACGACTACTTCATGCGCTGGGGCGCCATCCCCGACGAACTGCTGGGCCGGGTGGACCTGGCCGGACCGCTGAGCCCCACCTGCGAGGGAATCACGGGCAAGTCCGTCTGGTTCTCCGTGTTCAGCTCGATGTTCCTGCACGCGGGCGCCATGCACCTGCTCGGGAACATGGTCTACCTGTTCGTGTTCGGCCCGGTCGTCGAGGACCGCATCGGCAAGCTCCGCTTCCTCGCCCTCTACCTGGGCACCGGGGTCGTGGCCGCCTTCGGCTTCGCCCTGGTCGACACCGACGGGACCGTTCCCATGGTCGGCGCCTCCGGCGCGATCTCGGGGGTCCTCGGCGCCTACCTCGTGGTGCAGTTCCGCAGCAGGGTCACCACACTGGTGTTCGGCGTCATCCCGATGCGTCTGCCCGGGTGGGCCGTGGTGGGAAGCTACTTCGCACTTCAGTATCTTCTCTACGTCACATCCTCGACCGCCCCTGGCGCTGGCACCAACGTGGCCTACGCGGCACACGTCTACGGGTTCATCGCGGGGGTGATCGCGGGGCTGGTGGTCCACCGGCTGCGCTGGCGCTCGGGGACCAGGCTCTCCGACGCCCACTAGCGCGCCCCGGCCCGGCGCCGCCCCGCACAGAACCGCCCAGGAGGCACAGTGATCACCGCGATCGTCATGATCAAGGCCGACGTCCACCGCATCCCCGAGGTCGCCGAGGCGATCGCCGAGATCGAGGGAGTCAGCGAGGTCTACTCCGTCACCGGCGGGGTCGACCTCATCGCCATGGTGCGGGTGCGCCGCCACGAGGACCTCGCCGACGTGATCCCCAACCACGTCAACAAGGTCCCCGGCGTGATCTCCTCCGACACCCACATCTCGTTCCAGACCTACTCCAAGCACGACCTGGAGTCGGCCTTCGCGATCGGCTGGTAAGCCCCAGTCGGGCACCGCCGCCGTAAGGGCGGGCCCGGCGGGCCCCGGCGGGGCCCTACAGGGCCTTGGCCAGCCCCTGGCTGGTCTCCACCCAGGAGGCCAGCCGGCGCTCGGCCGCGCCGCTGTCCACCGCCTCCGCGGCCCGGGCGTACCCGGCGCGTACCGCGTCGGTCAGGGAGCCGTCCACACCGTCCACGGCGGCCAGCGCGGCACCGGCGTTGAGCAGCACGGCGTCACGCACCGGCCCCGGACGTCCGGCGACCAGGTCCCGCACGGCCTGGGCGTTGAACTCCACGTCGCCGCCGCGCAGGGCGTCCGGCCCCGAGCGCTCGATACCGAGGTCGGCCGGGTCCAGGCGCTCACGGCGAGCCCGGCCGTCCTCGACCACCCAGACCGTGGACGTGGTGGCCGTGGTCAGCTCGTCCAGGCCGTCGTCCCCCCGGAACACCAGCGCGGAGGAGCCCCGGCGCGCGAACACCCCGGCGATCACCTCGCACATGCGCTCGTCGAAGACCCCGATGGCCGAGGCGGTCGGCTGGGCGGGATTGGTCAACGGCCCCAGGAAGTTGAACACGGTGGGGACCGCCAGTTCGCGGCGCGGCTTGGCCGCGTACCGCAGCGAGGGGTGGAACAGCGGGGCGAAGCAGAAGGTGACGCCCGCTTCCCGGGCCACCCTCACGGTCAGCTCCGGCGGAAGGTCCAGGACCACACCGAGGCGCTCCAGAACGTCGGCCGTGCCGCAGGAGGAGGAAGCCGCCCGGTTGCCGTGCTTGACCACACGCGCCCCCGCGGCCGAGGCCACGATCGCCGCCATGGTGGACACGTTCACAGTGTGGGCCCGGTCGCCGCCGGTACCGACGATGTCCAGGGTGGGGCCGTCGACGCTGATCCGGATCGCGTTGTCGAGCATGCCCTGCGCCAGTCCGGTCACCTCGGACACGCTCTCGCCCTTGGCGCGCAGGGCGATCGCGAAGCCCGCGATCTGCGCGTCGGTCGCCGAGCCCGACATGATCTCGTTCATCGCCCACGCCGTGTCGGCGCTGCTGAGGGTGACCCCGCCCAGCAGGGCGGTGATCAGGTGGGACCAGGTCCGCTCCTCGACGGCGGAGGCCCTCTGGTCCTGTTCGGGTGTGGCGGGGACGTTCATCTACTTCGACTCCTGGGAGAACGGGCAGGTGGAGCCGGGGCGGGCGCACGGGCCCGCCCCTCAACGGCTCCGGTGGACAGGGAGGGACGGGTCGGAGCGACGCCATCGCCCGATGTCGGCGCCGTGGTTGAGGGCTCCGCCCACCACGACGCGACGGCGCAGATCCCTGTCACCGTTCATCCTGTCGGTCATCTCGTCACACCCCACGGCTCAGCCGCTGAGCGCCGCGACGCGTTGACGCATGAGCTCGGCCAGCGACTCGGCGAGCGCGACCGGGTCGATCGGGTGGCTCACCACCTGGTCGGCCTGCGACCAGGTCGCCAGCCAGCCGTCGTCGCGCCGACCCACCAGCAGGAGCACCGGCGGGCAGCGGAAGATCTCGTCCTTGACCTGGCGGCACAGGCCCATCCCACCGGTGGGCGCGGACTCACCGTCGAAGATGGCCACGTCGATCCGCTCGGCCGGGTCCTTGGACTCCAGCTTGCGCAGGACGCCGGGCGCCGTCGCGCACTCGACGAACTCGACCTTGGGCACATCGGTGGCGGGGCGGCGGCCGATGGCCGTCCGCACCTGCTCACGGGTGTCCGCCTTGTCGCTGTAGACCAGCACGCGCATCCTGGCACCCGTGTCCGTACCGCTGACCACCATCGCGCAACCGTCCCATCGCGTCTGACCGCGGCCGCCGCCGTGGGGGGTGCGACCGTGGCGTTCGTTGGCTCTTTCCGCCTATGACTGTATTGCCTCGGGGCCGTCCGGCACCGGGGGGAGCCGACGGACCGGTGAAGGAGTTGAGACCTTCGACACCACAGGATGCCAGGGACACACGGGACCGCGCTAACCCGCCCTGGGCGCGGCGTTGTCCAACGGTGATCGTTTCGATACCTTGGCGTTGGTTGGGAGAGGTTGAAGCGCCTTCCGGCCGGGTACGGATCGCCTCAACCGCGCCGGATCGCGCTTTCGTGCGCTGGCGGGCGCGTCGGAGGCGGACAACGGGTGCACGAGCGGCTACAGTAACGCCCGAGTCACGGTGGGAGCGCCGTGCCGGCCCCCGAGACCGGTCGATACCGGGACCGATCCGTCTGCTTACGGGGGGTCGAGTACGGACCTGCGCGAGAAGCCGTAATAATGCTCCCGTGGCGACAGCAACCGCGAACCCAAAAACAGCAACCGCATCAGCTCATGGTGTGGCAAAGCGTCCTGACCTGGTGAGTGTTGGCACCATCGTGTGGCTGGCCAACGAACTCATGTTCTTCGCTGCGCTGTTCGCGATGTACTTCACCATCCGATCGGTGACCAACGGGAACCCCGAGCTCGGCGAGTGGGCGGACGTCCACCTCAACGTGCCGTGGGCTTCCACGATCACCATTGTCCTGGTGGCCTCCAGCTTCACCGCGCAGTTCGGCGTCTGGGCCGCTGAGCGCGGCGACGTCAAGAAGCTGCGCATGTGGTTCTTCATCACGTTCTTCATGGGCCTGTTCTTCATCCTTGGACAGGCGTATGAGTACTACGAGCTCATCGTCCACGAGGGCCTGACTCTCCAGTCGAGCGCCTACGGGTCGATGTTCTACCTGACCACGGGCTTCCACGGACTCCACGTCATCGGTGGTTTGATCGCGTTCCTCATCATGCTGGGACGCACGTACGCCGCGAAGCGCTTCACTCACCAGCAGGCGACCAGTGCGATCGTCGTGTCCTACTACTGGCACTTCGTCGACGTCGTCTGGGTCGCTTTGTTCGTAACCATCTACTTCATCCAGTAACCCGAAACGGGGAAACCGTGAAATGGATTACCGCGCGGCGACGGCATCCCCTGGCGGGGTATGTCGTCGTCATCCTCGCGCTAGCCCTGTTCGGGGTGGGGTACGCCGGACTGGCCCCCACCTCGGACCAGGCGCAGGCGCAGACCCTTGCCGCTGAGGCGCCGTCCGCGGACGACGTGGACATCGCCCAGGGCAAGACCATCTTCGACCAGACCTGTGCCTCCTGCCACGGACTGGACGGTTCGGGTTCCGACCTGAACGGTCCCGACCTGCGCGAGGTCGGCCCCGCCGCCCTCGACTTCCAGGTCAGCACCGGTCGTATGCCGTCGATGGACCCGGACAGCCAGATGCCGCGCAAGCCGATGGCCGTGTCCGAGCAGGATCTGGCGGACCTGATCGCGTACTACAACGCGCAGATCAGGACCAACGGTGCCGGAGCCGACGTGCCCTACGAGGTGCCCGACGCCGGTCCGCAGCGTGCCGACTTCGACGAGGAGGAGGCCTACGAAGAGGCCCTCTCCGAGTACGAGGCCGAGTACGACGCCTACATCGAGGGCGCCAGCAACACCGACATGGGCATGAAGCTCTACCTGACCAACTGTGCGCACTGCCACAGCTGGTCCGGTGGCGGCGGCGCCCTCACCGACGGCCGTTGGGCCCCCGAGATCCATGACTCGTCTCCGCGTGAGATCTACGAGGCCATGGTCAGCGGACCCGGCGCCATGCCGATGTTCAGCGACGGCGTCGTCACCCCCGAGGAGAAGCAGGAACTCATCTCCTACGTCAAGACGCTCCAGGCGGAGCCGAACGCCGGTGGCATCTTCGACCTGGACCGAGTCGGCCAGGTCGCCGAGGGCTTCATCGGGTGGACCGTCGGTCTCTCCCTGATCATCGCCTGCGCGATCTGGATCACCGCGAAGCAGCGTGCCCATGACTGAGAACAACAACGACAACAACACGGGGGACGACGCCAATGAGCGCGTCGTCGGCACCCCGACGGACACCACCGACGTGGTGACCGAGACCTCCGCCAAGGCTGAGAGCGAGCACAACGGGCCGTACCTGGCCTCGGAGACTCACCAGCACTCGGAGGAGAAGCAGGTCCGCGGCGAGAAGCTCGCCTCGGTGTGGTTCATCATCGCCTTCCTCGGCGGTGTGGGATTCATCGTCTCGTACTTCCTGTTCCCGCCCACGGCTGCGGGGCCCGCGATCGCCGACCCCCAGATCGGCCAGTACTCGAACGCGCTGCTTGGTGGAACGCTCACCATCGCCATGTTCGGTATCGGTGCCGGTATGACGGTCTGGGCGCGCAACGTGATGCCGCACTACGAGGTGGCGTCGCCGTACGAGGAGCTTCCCTCCAGCCCGGAGGAGAAGGGCTCGTTCAGCGATTTCTTCATGAAGAGCGCGGACGAGAGCGGCTTCACCAAGCGGCCGCTCATGCGCCGTACGCTCATCGCGGCCATGCTCCCGCTGGGCATCGCGCCCATCGTCCTGCTGCGCGACACCGGCCCTCTGCCGGGCGAGCAGATGAAGGTGACCCCGTGGGTCGACGGCATGCACATGTACGTCGAGGGCACCCACCGCAAGATCAGGGCGGAGGACCTGGAGAACGACCCGTACGGGATGATCTCCGCTCTCCCCGCCCTGGACGACGACCGGTACCCGCACGGGATCAGCCTCACCGACCAGGCCAAGTCCGTCATCCTGCTCATCAAGATGCCGGAGGACGACTGGAAGGGCGGGATGAACGACGCGGTCCGCGAGGGCAGCGACCAGACCCGCCTCAACTGGACCCACGAGGGCATCGTGGCGTACTCGAAGATCTGCACGCACGTCGGTTGCCCCGCCGCGCTCTACGAGCGCACCACGCACCGGATTCTGTGCCCGTGCCACCAGTCGACGTTCGACGCCTCGGACGGCGCCAAGGTGGTCTTCGGTCCCGCGCACCGTCCCCTGCCCCAGCTGCCGATCGGCGTCGACGACGAGGGCTACCTCATCGCCAAGGGCGACTTCAACGAGCCGACCGGGCCGACGTTCTGGGAATACAGGAAGGACTAGTCGATGAGTAAGACCACGCAAGCTCCCAAGGCGCTGCGCGGCGTCGGAAACTTCATCGACGACCGCTTCCACCTTGCCAAGACCGGCGAGAAGAACCTTCGCAAGGTCTTCCCGAACCACTGGTCGTTCATGCTGGGCGAGATCGCGCTGTACTCGTTCATCATCCTGCTCGTCAGCGGTGTGTTCCTCACGCTGTGGTTCAAGCCGAGCATGCTCGAGGTCGTCTACGACGGCTCCTACGAGCGCCTTCAGGGCGTTCCCATGAGTGAGGCGTTCGCCTCGACCCTCTACATCGACTTCGACGTCCGTGGCGGGTTCCTCGTTCGGCAGATCCACCACTGGGCCGCGCTGATCTTCGTGGCCTCGCTGGTGGTGCACGCGCTCCGGGTGTTCTTCACCGGGGCGTTCCGCAAGCCGCGCGAGATCAACTGGCTCATCGGCGTCGCCATCTTCACCCTGGCCATGCTCGAGGGCCTCTTCGGCTACTCGCTGCCGGACGACCTGCCCTCGGGTATGGGTGTCCGCATCCTCCAGGGCGTGATGCTGGCGCTGCCGCTGGTCGGCTCGTACGTGTCGATGTTCCTCTTCGGCGGGGAGTTCCCCGGCGAGGACATCATCACGCGTCTGTACATGTTGCACGTGCTGCTGATCCCCGCGCTGCTGCTGGGGCTCATCGTCGCGCACTTCATGATCCTCTGGCACCAGAAGCACACGCAGTATCCGGGTCAGGGACGAACAGACAAGACCGTGGTGGGAACACCCATGTTCCCGGCGTTCGCGGTCAAGGCGGGCGGGTTCTTCTTCTTCACGTTCGCCGTGATCGCCGGTCTGAGCGCGTTCGTACAGATCAACCCGATCCACCTGTTCGGTCCGTTCACTCCGACGTCCATCACCTCCGGTCTCCAGCCGGACTGGTACATGGGCTTCATGGAGGGTTCGCTGCGGATCTTCCCGAACACCCTGGACTTCACGATCCCGATCGGCGCCGGCTACCCGATCATGACCGCGGTCCTGGTGCCGGGTCTGGTGGTGCCGGGCCTGATCTTCGGCGCCCTGGGCGCCTGGCCGTTCGTGGAGCAGTGGATCACCGGCGACAAGCGGGCCCACAACGTCGCGGACCGTCCTCGCAACGCCCCGGTCCGTACCGGTCTGGGTGTCGCGGGCATCGTCTTCTACGGTGTGCTCTGGCTCGCGGGGTCGAACGACATCCTGTCGGAGACCTTCTCGATCGACCTGTACCTGACCACGTACATCTTCCGTGTTCTGGTCATCGCCGGTCCGATCGTGGGCTACATCGTCGCCAAGCGGATCTGCCTGGGGCTCCAGCGCCGTGACCGGGAGACCCTGGAGCACGGTTACGAGAGCGGCATCGTCCAGCAGCTGCCCAGCGGTGAGTTCATCGAGGTTCACAAGGAGAACTCCGACGAGACCACCCACGTGCTGGAGAGCAAGCCGGTCATCACCTCGACCGCCCTGGAAGAGGACGCGACCGACGACAACGGTGTGGAGAACCCGGCGGCCCGCAAGCCCATGGGCAAGCTCCGCCGTGCGCTCGCCCACTGGTACACGAAGGACAACGTGTCCTTCGAGGGCGTGGAGGCCCACAGCGGCCACCACCTGCACCACTCCTCTCATGGAGACGACAAGGGCCACTAGGGTCCACCTGTCGTGACGACGGACCCGGCCGCATCGCGCGGCCGGGTCCGTCGTGTGTCCGCCGGAGGAGCGCCCGGGGCCCCTGGCGTCGCTGAGAGGTGCGCTACGGGGCGCGCGGGTCCGGGCGCACACCCTTGGGTGGGCGCGGGGCTCCGGGGCCGTCAGCGCACGGAGAAGGGGGCCGACCGCCCGTGGCGGTCGGCCCCCTCAGTCATGGGGAGCGTCGGGCTCAGCCCGCGTAGATGTCGTCGATCTCCTTGCTCCACTGCTTGCTGACGACGTGGCGCTTGACCTTCAGGGAGGCGGTCATCTGGCCGTCCTCCTCGGTGAAGTCGCTGGGCAGGATCCTGAACTTCTTGATGCCCTCGGCCTTGGAGACCGCGTTGTTGGCGTCGTCCACGGCGCCCTGGATGGCCGCGATGAGGTCGGCGTCACCGGTCAGGTCGGCGATCTCGCCCGTCTTGTTGTTCGAGGTCTTCCACAGCTCGAAGGACTCGGGGTCGATCGTGACCAGGGCCGCGATGAACTTGCGGTTGTCACCGACCACCATGCACTGGCTGACCAGGGCGTGGGAGCGGATGCGGTCCTCCAGGACGGCCGGGGCGACGTTCTTGCCGCCCGCCGTCACGATGATCTCCTTCTTGCGGCCGGTGATGCTGAGGAAGCCGTCCGCGTCGAGGGAGCCGAGGTCGCCGGTGCGGTAGAAGCCGTCCTCGTACGCCTCCTTGGTGGCCTTCTCGTTCTGCCAGTAGCCGACCATGATGTGGTCGCCCTTGAGCAGGATCTCGCCGTCGTCCGCGATGCGCACGGTCGTGCCGGGCATGGGCTGGCCGACGGTCCCGATCTTGTTGAAGCCGGGGCTGTTGACCGAGGTCGGGGCGGTGGTCTCGGTGAGGCCGTAGCCCTCGACGATGGTCAGGCCGACGCCGCGGAAGAAGTGCCCGAGACGGTCGCCGAGGGCGGAGCCGCCGGAGACCGCGTAGTTGGCCTCGCCGCCGAGGCGGGCGGTGATCTTCCCGTAGACCAGCTTCTTGAACAGACCGTGCTTGAGCTTGAGGGTGAAGGGCACGTTCCCCGTGGCCAGCGCCTTGCTGTACTCGATGGCGGTGTCGGCGGCGGCGTTGAAGATCTTGCCCTTGCCCTCGCCCTCGGCCTTCTGCTGGGCCTTGGTGAAGACCTTCTCGAAGACGCGGGGGACCGCGAGGAGGAACGTGGGCCTGAAGACCGAGAACTGGTCGATCAGGTCCGGGCCGGTGCTGGGGTAGTGGCCCAGCACGGCCTTGCCCTCGATGACCATGACCTGGACGAAGCGCGCGAAGACGTGCGCCAGGGGGAGGAAGAGCAGAGTGGAGGGAACGCCCTCGTGGTCCAGGATGATCGGCTTGGCCGGGCCCTCGAGCGCGGAGCGGGCGATGAAGAGGAAGTTGCGGTGGGTGAGCTCGCAACCCTTGGGGCGGCCGGTGGTGCCGGAGGTGTAGATGAGGGTGGCGAGGTCGTCGGCGCCCACCGCGGTGCGGCGGGTCTCGAGGTCCTCGTCGGAGACGTCGGTACCGGTGGCGGTGAGGGTCGTGAGGTCGTCGCCGTCGAACCGCCACAGGTGGGCCAGCTCGGGGGTGGTGGCCCGGATGCCCTCGACGCGCTTGGCGTGGTCCTCGGTCTCCACGAACGCGGCCTTGGCGCCGGAGTCGGAGAGGATCCACTCGATCTGCTCGGCGGAGGAGGTCTCGTAGATGGGTACGGTGACGGCGCCGACCGACCAGACCGCGTAGTCGACCGCGGTCCACTCGTAGCGGGTACGCGACATGAGGGCGACGCGGTCGCCCTGCCCGATGCCCGCGTGGATCAGGGCCTTGGCGTATCCGACGATGTCGCCGTGCAGCTGCTCGACGGTCACGTCGCGCCACTGGCCGGCCCCGGCCTCCTCCTGACGGCGGGCGGCGACGGCGTTCGGCTCGCTGGCCGCGCGCGCAAAGAGCGTGTCGGTCAGCCGCGCGTCATCGGAGATCTCAGCCTTCGCGGGAGAGCTGTATTCGCGCACGTGATGCTCCTGGACGTGTACGGGTTCTGGGTGGTGGGGACGTGACGACCGTAACAACACCATCCTACTCGTGAGTAGAACAGGTTGCCGTTCGGTATCCAACGGTGATCCTGGCCCGACGCGTCTCGCGGGGCGAACACGCTGCTCGTCGTGTGTCCGCCGGCGGTCGCACGTGGTCGGGTCGGCCTTCTCCTGTGATGTTGTCGGCGTGGTCGTGGCCGCCGGGGAGCGGGTCGCCCCCTGTCGGTCCGTCCGGGAACGCGCAGGTCAAGCGGGTGATCCCGGTTGCTGCTCGCGCGGAGCCGAGACTATCGCGCGCCGCGTTCTTCGTGCACATCCAGTGAGGTTCGCGTCGTTTCCGCCTAAAGCGGACGGGTGTCCGTTTCAGGCGCCGTTCCCAGGGCGCGGTCCCTCCTCCCGGTCTCCGTAACGTGACGGACCCCCGGGGTCATCCCCGGTCAGGCCCTCGGGGGTCCCTGGCTCTTCCCTGAACCTCCCCGGCCGTGCCTGTCGGCGCCGGGTCGGGGCGGTTAACGTGATGCCAGACGCACCTACAGGAGGCTCACGGACATGACCGACAACAACACCGGGCGCTCGGAGCGGTCGGGCGGCGGACGTCCCGACAACCCCGACCTCGTCGACGACGCGCTGCGCCTGGTCGACACCCTCCAGCGCAGGCTCCTGGTCGCCGGGGTCAAACGCGGCGTCAGCGCCGTCACCAACCCCCCTGCCAAGGGTGATGTGTGGGAGGAGGCGATCCGTGTGGAGACGCAGGAGCAGCGCCCCCCGCTGGAGGAGTTCGTCGAGATCGTGCGCAGGAGCGCGCCGGAGGTCGCCGGGCACCTCGGGCGGGCCGGTCTGTCCTTCGCGGACGCCGTGGGGCGCACCTGGGGGGTCGTGGAGCGCTCCTTCGAGCAGGGGCGGGAGGAGGCCGCCCGGGCGCGCGAGGAGCAGGAGGATCGTGATCGCGAGGACCGCGAGCGGGACGCGCGTGCCCGCCGTGACTCGCCGGAGGGTCCGGAGGGGAATTCCCGGCCTGGTGGGCAGGCCAAGGGAGGTGCGGATCCGCAGGTCACAGCGGGGGATTAGGGCAAAGAGGACAGTGGTCGCTCTCGGGGTGTGCCCCGCCGCCCGAGCCTGGTTTAATCGAATGGTTTACACCATTTGAAAACCATCTGCCATGAACCTTGAGACTTATGTCAGAGTTCGGGCGTAAGTAGAAGGAGCTGCCCCCATGCTGACCATTGGCGTAGACATTGGCGGAACCAAGGTCGCCGCCGGCGTCGTCGACCACGACGGGCAGATCCTGGACAAGGTCAAGTACCCCACCCCGGCCAACGACCCGCGCGCCCTGGCCGAGGTCGTGGGCCGGGCCGTACGGGAGCTCCGCGAGCGCCGACCCGAACGCGGGGTCAGCGCGGTGGGCGTGGGCGTGGCCGGGTTCGTGGACGAGGACCGCGCCACCGTCCAGATCGCCGTCAACCTCGGTCTGCACGACGAACCCCTCAAGGAACGCGTGCAGCGGCACGTCGACCTCCCCGTGGTCATCGAGAACGACGCCAACGCCGCAGCCTGGGCCGAGGCCCGGTTCGGAGCGGGGCGCGGCAGCGACCACATCGTCTGCGTGACCCTTGGCACGGGGATCGGTGGCGGCCTCGTCCTCGGCGGCGCCCTGCACCGGGGCCGCCACGGCGTCGCCGCCGAGGTCGGCCACTACCGGATGGTCCCGCACGGCCGCCGCTGCGCCTGTGGGAACCACGGCTGCTGGGAGCAGTACGCCAGTGGCCGCGCGCTGGTGGCCGAGGGACAGGACCTGGCCCGCACGGACCCCGAGAGGGGCGAGCGCATGCTCAAGCTCGCGGACGGCCACGTGGAGCGGATCGAGGGCGAGGTCATCACCCGCGCCGCGATGGAGGGCGACCCGGCCGCGCTGGAGTGCTTCCGGATCGTGGGGGACTGGGCCGGGCTCGGCCTGGCCGACCTCGCCGCGATCCTGGACCCCGAGTGCTTCGTGCTCGGTGGCGGGGTCTCCGACGCGGGGGACATCATCCTCGACCCGGTGCGCTCCTCGTTCGCGCGGCACGTCTCCGGACGTCCCGACCGCCGTCTGGCCGAGGTGCGCGTCGCCGAGCTCGGCGGCGAGGCGGGCATCGTCGGCGCGGGCGACCTCGCCCGGCACTGAGCGACCGCGTCGAGCACCGAGCCCAGCCGACGTGAAGGGGGCGGTCACCGGGAATCCCGGTGACCGCCCCCTCGTGTCCTGTGCGGTGCGACGCTACGCGTCGTCGTCCCGCTTCCCCTCGGCCTGCTCGGCGTCGGCCCGCTCCGCGGCCTTCCGGGCGCGCTTCTCCTCGCGAGCGGCCTCCTTGCGGGCCTTGCGGTCGGTCCGGCGCTCGGCGCGGCGGGTCCGGCGCTCGTCCTTGGCACTGGCCTGCTGCTCGCGCCGGGCCTCCTTCTCCTCGGCCTCGATCTCGGCCTTGACCGCCTGCGCGTAACGGTCCACGTACTCCTGGCCGGAGAGTTCCATGAGCGCGTACATGATCTCGTCGGTGATCGCCCGCAGGACCCGCTGGTCCTTCTCCATCCCGTGGTAGCGGGAGAAGTCGAGCGGCTTGCCGAAGACCACCTTGGGGCGCACACCCAGCTTGGGAACGGTGCGGCCGGGAGGCATGATCTTCTCCAGGTTGATCATCGCCATCGGCACGACCGGGGCCTTCGCCTCCAGGGCCAGACGGGCCACACCGGTGCGACCCCGGTACAGCTTCCCGTCGGGGGAGCGGGTGCCCTCGGGGTAGATGCCGAGCAGCTCCCCGCGCTTGAGCACGCGCAGGCCGGTGCGCAGGGCCGCCTCACTCGCCTTGCCGCCGGAACGGTCGATCGGGATCTGCCCGACACCGGTGAAGAACGCCCGGCTGACGAATCCCTTCACGCCGGTGCCGGTGAAGTACTCGGACTTCGCGAGGAAGGTGATCCTGCGCGGGAGCGGCAGCGGACCGAAGAAGTGGTCGGAGAACGACAGGTGGTTGCTGACCATGATGGCCGGACCGCGCCGCGGCACGTTCTCCACGCCCTCCGCGCGGGGTTGCCACAACACGGCCAGAACCGGCCCCAGGATCGCTTTGACCACCCAGTAGAACATCGCTTCAGATCACCCCTGCACACGCGGGGAGCACTGGGCAGGGCCTGCCACGTCTCACTGTCCCGCTCGGCTGACATTGTCCGGAAGGCCCCCACCGCGGACACGGGGAGGCTGACGAGCGCCATCTTCCCACCACGTGCGGGTCTCCACCAAAAGCGTCCAGAACGGACCCATACCGTTCTTCGCGGGTCAGGAGCAGAACGCGCCGCGGGGCACTGTCGAGGATACTCACGACCGGTGGGGGTCTCGCGGCAGGTCCACCCCGGGACACCCGGGAACACGCCGGGCGCTCCCGGGGTTCGGGCAGGAGAACGCTACCGTTCACTCGATGACAAACGCTCACCCGAGCGACTAGCCTCACGGCTGGGGCCGCCGTCCCGACCGGTTCCCCGCCGAACGATCCCGGGAGCAGATCTGTGAGACCGACCAGCGCCATCCCCCTCATCCCGGGGGCGGACCCCTACAGCCACACGGGTTCGGGCGTCGGAGTCCTGCTCTGCCACGGGTTCACCGGGTCGCCGTACTCGATGCGCCCCTGGGCCGAGTACCTGGCGCGGGCGGGACTCACGGTGGAACTCCCGCGCCTGCCCGGGCACGGCACCACCTGGCAGGACATGGCCACCACCACCAGCGACGACTGGTACGCGGAGGTGGAGGCGGCCCTGCTCGACCTCGCGCACAGATGCGACGAGGTCTACGTCATGGGCCTGTCCATGGGTGGCGCGCTCACCCTGCGCCTGGCCCAGGAACACCCCGACATCGTCCGGGGGGTGGTCGTGGTCAACCCCTCCCTGACCGTGGAGGACCACAGGCTCCCGATCATCGCCCCGATCCGCCACCTCGCCGCCCGCCTGATGCCCTCCACTCCGGGCCTGTCCAGCGACGTCGCGCTGGAGACCGCCACCGAGGGCGGGTACGACCGGGTGCCCACCGCGGCCGCCGCGACACTCCCGAAGCTGTGGCGCGCGGTTCAGGACGGCATGTCCGGTTTGCGGGCGCCTGTTCTGGCCTACCGGAGCCCCCAGGACCACGTCGTCGGACCGGACAGTCTGCGTATCCTCGCTAAGAGGGCGGTCAACACCCGGCTGACGATCCACCTGCTCCACGACAGTTACCACGTCGCGACTCTCGACCACGACGCCGCCACCATCTTCGAAGGAAGCCTCGCGTTCGTGCGCGAGCGCAGTAGAAGCGGGGAAGGAACCGACCGATGACGCAACGTCGGGGCAACGGCCTGCTCGCCGACGCCTACGTTCCGCTGATCCTTCTCGCGCCCTCCCACGCGGACCTCATGCTGGAGGCGCTCCGGCGCAGCGGGATCGCCGCCTACGCGGTCCCCTTGGCGGAGGACGTCCTGGAGCCGACCGGCGGCCAGGTCGAGGACCCACCCACCGACCACCTCTACGTCGACGCCGAGGAACGCGGCGCCGCGGAACGGGTGCTCGGCTCCGAACTGCCCGACCTGAGCGAGAACGGAGCCGGGCCCGACCTGCTGGCCCCGCGCGCCGAGGTCAGACCCGAGGCCGAGGGCGAGGAGGCCCAGGAGGCCTCCGCCGGGCACGAGGGCAACGACGCACCCGTCGGCGGCGACCTCCTGGACGGCCCCCCGGCCAACGCCGAAGCCGAGGCCTCCCGGGCGCGCGCCAACGACGAGGACGACGTCTGGAACGATCTGGTCGCCCGCTTCTACGACGACTCCGAGGGTTCCAGCGAACAGCGGGACCGGGTCGCCTGGCCCGACGTCGAGAACCTCAGCGCCCCCGACGAGCACCAGACGCGGCTCGGGGACATTCTCGCCAACCTGCCCAGGGACTCGGGCGAGGACGACGAGGAGTCCCGCGAGGAGGACCGCCGCCGGGCCGAGGCGGAGCTGGAGGGCCACTACGAGCCCCCGCCCCCGCCGCCCCTGCTCCAGGGCGACCGGGTGGGCATCGCCGCCTGGTTCGGACTCCTGGGTGGTCCGGTGCTGCTGTTCGGCGCTGCCTTCATGGGTATCGCGCTACCCAACTGGGTCATGTTCCTGGCCGTCGCGGCCTTCCTGACCAGCTTCGTCGTGCTCATCCTGCGCATGACCGACTCCAGGCCGCCCGGTGACAACGGTCCCGACAACGGGGCGGTGGTCTGACCCCTGGGCTTCGACGTCCCCCTCTGGCGCGCCTTCGCCCTCTTCCGCGCCGTCGCCCTGGTCTACGCCCTGGTGCCGCTCGCCCAGCACCACGAGTACCTGACCAGGCCCTGGCTCGCGTGGGCGGTGCTGGTCGTCATGGCCTGCTGGACCGTGGTGACGACCTACGCCTATGCCCACCCGGCCTGGCGGACGTCGCGCCTGCTGGTCGCCGACCTCGCCGTGGCCTTCGGCTGCATGTTCGCCACCGGTCTGGCGGCCATGCCCCACTACCTCACCCAGGCGCCCCCGCTGAGCTCCTACTGGTTCGCCGGGGCCGCGCTGTCGGCCAGCGTCATCTGGGGTCGCCGAGGCGCGGCCACGGTCGCCCTGGCCTACGGCTTCGCCGACATCACCCTGCGTGTGCTGATGGACGCCAAGATCACCGCCGCCACCGTGCGCGGGGTGGCACTGCTCCTGCTGGCCTGCCTGGCCGTGGGCTACATGGCACGGGTCGCCGAGCAGGCCGAGCGGCGCTTCGCCCAGGCGGTGACCCTGGAGGCGCGCATCCGCGAACGCGAGCAGCTCGCCCGTTCCATCCACGACTCGGTCCTCCAGGTCCTGGCCCTGGTGCGCCGTCGAGGCGACGAGATCGGCGGCCAGGCCGCCGAACTGGGCCGGATGGCCGGTGAGCAGGAGGTGCGGCTGCGGTCCCTGCTCACCGACGGACTGGACGCGGCGGCGTCGGTGCCGACCGAGCCCGGGGCCGAGGCGGCCCCGGACTCCCCGGCGGACCTCAGGGAGGCGCTGCGCCGCCTGGAGTCCGTGCGGGTCTCGGTGTCGGCCCCGGCCACCCCGGTGCTCCTGCCGGGGAACACCGCGGCCGAACTCGCCGCCGCCGTGGCCGCCGCGCTGGACAACGTGGAACGGCACTGCCCGCCCGGGACCCGGGTGTGGGTCCTGCTGGAGGACGAGGGGCACGCGGTCACCGTGACCGTGCGCGACGACGGCCCCGGCATCGAGCCCGGGCGTCTGGAGCGGGCCCGCGCGGACGGCCGCCTCGGGGTCGCCCAGTCGGTCGTCGGCCGGGTCCGCGATCTGGGCGGCACCACCGAGCTGTACTCGGAGCCCGGTGAGGGCACCGAGATCGAGATGTCCGTCCCCCGCGACTGAACCCCCGGGGGCGGGCGCGGCGTCAGCGGAGCGGCGGCCCGTCCCCGGGTTCCTCCTGGTGGGAGAAGCGTTCCTCGTTCCAGGGGTCGGCCCTGTTGTGGTAGCCGCGCTCCTCCCAGAACCCGCGGCGGTCACCCACCATGTACTCCACGGACCGCAGCCACTTCACGCTCTTCCACCCGTACAGGTGCGGCACCACCAGGCGCACGGGGAACCCGTGTTCGGGGGCCAGCGCCACGCCGTCGCGGTGCGTGGCGAGCAGCACCCCGTCGTCAAGGAAGTCGTCCACCCGCAGGTTGGCGCTGTAGCCGTACTCGCCCCACGCCATCACGTGCGTGACCTCCGGTGACGGCGGGGCCAGCCGGACGAGGTCGGTGGCCAGGAGTCCGCCCCAGGGAACCTCGGGCACGGTGAACCGCATCACGCAGTGGAAGTCGCGGACCACGTCCGTGCGGGGCAGGCCGCCGAACTCCTTCCAGGTCCACCGGTAGGTGCCCAGGGACTCGGTCGCGCCGAACACGCGGAAGTCCCACCGCTCCGGTCGGAAGGTGGGCACCCGGCCGTAGTGCAGGGGCCTGTGCTCGTGGCGCACCGCCTGGCCCGGCGGCAGTCGCGGTCGATGCTCCGCGCCCGTGCCCCCGGCCTCCTCGCCCTCGGACAACCCGTCCTCCCGTCCCTTCGATGCGGCCCCGCGGGCCCTGGTACGTCCCCCCGCGCAGGGGTGGACGACGGCGTCCTGTCATCCTGCCAGGCGTCGGCGAGAGCCACGTCACTCCCCCCGGTTGTGTGGGGGAGCGCTCACCTTGCGCTATAGTCACTGCCATGCAGCAGAACTTTTGGCGCTTTTATGGCTACCGGCCCATCTCCCCGGTCGCCTGTAAAGCCCTGCGCTGACACAGACGACTTCCCAGGAGCCCCGGGCCGGTAACGGCCCGGGGCTCCTTTGTTTTCGCCCGGGGTCGAAGCCCCCGGCCTCGGCGCGACAACCGCGCGGCTCAGCCACCCAACCGACACACAGGGAAAACCACATGGTCATCGTTATGGCGCCGGGCGCCACCGCCGACAACATCGACGCCCTCGTCGAGCTGGTCACCTCCGCCGGAGGCGAGGCGTACGTGACACGCGGCGTCAGCCGCACCATCATCGGCCTGGTCGGCAACGTCGAGCGCTTCCAGGACCTCGGTCTGGCCGCCAAGCCCGGTGTGAGCGAGGTGCTGCGCATCTCGGCGCCGTACAAGCTCGTCAGCCGCGAGAACCACGACAGCCGCACCGTGGTCAGCGTCCGCGGCGTGCCGATCGGCGGCGACAACATGACGGTCATCGCGGGCCCCTGCGCCGTCGAGACCCCCGAGCAGACCCTCGAAGCGGCCCTCATGGCCAGGGCCGCGGGGGCCGCACTCCTGCGCGGTGGCGCCTACAAGCCCCGCACCTCCCCGTACGCCTTCCAGGGGCTGGGCGAGGAGGGCCTGAAGATCCTCGCCGACGTGCGAGAGAAGACCGGCATGCCCATCGTCACCGAGGTCGTGGACGCCGCCGACGTCCCGCTGGTCGCCTCCTACGCGGACATGCTCCAGGTCGGCACTCGCAACATGCAGAACTTCGCCCTCCTCCAGGCGGTCGGTGACGCAGGGAAGCCGGTCCTGCTCAAGCGCGGCATGAGCGCCACCATCGAGGAGTGGTTGATGGCCGCCGAGTACATCGCCCAGCGCGGCAACCTCGACATCGTCCTGTGCGAGCGCGGCATCCGCACCTTCGAGAAGGCCACCCGCAACACGCTGGACATCAGTGCCGTCCCGGTCGCGCAGGGGCTGACCCACCTCCCGGTGATCGTCGACCCGTCGCACTCCGGAGGCAAGCGCGACCTGGTCCTCCCGCTCTCCCGCGCGGCCATCGCGATCGGCGCCGACGGCGTGATCGTGGACGTGCACCCGAGCCCGGAGACCGCGCTGTGCGACGGTCCGCAGGCGCTGCTGGAGGAGGACCTGCCCCAGCTCCGCGACCTGGCGGGCACCCTGGCCACCCTGAGCGGCCGCACCCTCACCCCGGCGCCCGCGCGCGAGCTCGCCGACAGGTGAACGCGGTCCCCTGAGGCTCCGGCCCCGGGGTGAGACGACGGTGCCCCGGACGCTCACGAGCGTCCGGGGCACGTACCGTCCACGGACCCTGAGCGGGTCCGACCGGTCCTACACGGCCGAGGTGACGGCCTTGGCGGCGGAGGGGGCGACCTGGGTGGGCGCGGCCTCACCCAGGAAGCTGGGGCGGTGCAGCTGCGCGGTGGTCACCAGGTGCTCGGCCAGCTCCTCGGCGTCCAGACGCTTCTCGATCTGGCGTAGGTCGGGGATCTTGGCGGCCGTCTCCACCTGGCGCGGAGTCAGCATCGTGCAGCAGTCCTCGTCGGGCAGCTCCGAGATGGCCAGCGTGCCGATCCGGCGGGCCTGGTCCATGATCTCGGTCTTGTCCATGCCGATGAGCGGCCGCAGGATCGGCAGGTCCACCGCGTCGTCCAGGGCGGTCAGGTTGGTCATCGTCTGGCTGGAGACCTGGCCCAGAGCGTCACCCGTGATCAGGCACTCCGCCTTGAGGTCGTCGGCCAGCGCCTCGGCGGTCTTGAGCATCAGCCGCCGCTGGGCCACGATCTGGAGCCGCTCGATGCCGGAGCTCTTCAGCTGCTGCTGGGCCTTGCCGAACGGCACCACGAACAGGCGCGAACCCACCTGGTAGCGGTCCAGCTGGCGGACCAGGCTGTAGGCCTTGTAGATGGACTCGGGCCCGGTGAAGGGCATCCCGGAGAAGTGCAGGAAGTCCACCTTGAGCCCGCGCCGGATCATCCGGTGGGCCGCGACGGGGGAGTCGATGCCGCCGGACATCAGTACGAGGCCGCGCCCGCTCATCCCGGCGGGCAGCCCGCCCTGGCCGGGGATGCCGTCGGTGAAGACGAACGCCTCGTCCTTGTCGACCTCGACGTACAGGGTGTTGTCGGGCCGCTTGAGGTTCACCTTGTAGCCGTGCGCCTCGATGATCCTGGATCCGAGGTACCCGGCCAGGTCGCCGGAGTTCATCTCGAAGCGCTTGTCGCGGCGACGGGCGCGCACCGCGAAGGTGCCCTCGCGGCCCGCCATGGAGCGCACGCCGATGTCGACGATAGCGTCCAGGTCCTTGGCCACGCGGCGCACCAGGTGCACCCAGACCACGCCCATGACGTTGGCCATGCGGTCGGCGATCTCCGCGATCTCCAGGTCGGAGGCGCCGGGCTTGCGCACGATGATCACGCCCGCGCCGCGCTGGGAGAGGCGGATGTCGCCCAGGTCGCGCACGGAGGAGCGGATGTTGTTGTGCAGGCGGCGCTCGAACAGCTTGCGGTTGGAGCCCTTGAGAACGATCTCGCCGAGCTTCATGAGCACGCAGAGCTCGCCGAGCCCGGCGTCGGCTCCGACCTCGGTTACGGGGAGCGGCGCGGACTCAAGCGACGCGGACATGGTGCTACCTCCGGAGGGTGATACCTGGGGTGGGCGATGGAACGATGCCTTCCAGTATCGAACAATCCCCGGACCGCTCGGTCCATTCCCCGTGTACACGGCATCCGGGTGAGACCCCGGACACGGCCGGGCCCCTCCCTGACGTGGGAGGGGCCCGGCACACGCTATGGTCACGCCCTAGCCGAAGAAGACCTCGGCCTCTTCGTAGCGCTCCGCGGGCACGGTCTTGAGGGTGTCGGTGGCCTCGGCCAGGTCCACCCGCACGATGTCGGTGCCCTGGAGGCCGACCATCTTGCCGAAGGACTTGTCGTGCACCGCCTCGATGGCGTTCACGCCCAGGCGGGTGGCGAGCACCCGGTCGAAGGCGGTGGGGGTGCCGCCGCGCTGGACGTGGCCCAGCACGACCGAACGGGCCTCCTTGCCGGTGCGCCGCTCGATCTCCTCGGCGAGCGTCTGGCCGATCCCGCCCAGGCGCACGTGGCCGAAGGCGTCCGTCTCGCCGGTGGCCAGCTCCAGCTGACCCTCCTTGGCGTGGGCGCCCTCGGCGACCACGATGATGGGCGCGTACTGGGTCTCGAAACGGCTCTCGACGTGCTTGACGACCACGTCCATGTCGAAGGGGCGCTCGGGGATGAGGATGACGTTGGCACCCGCGGCCATGCCCGAGTGCAGGGCGATCCATCCGGCGTGGCGGCCCATGACCTCCACGACCAGGGCGCGGTGGTGCGACTCCGCCGTGGTGTGCAGGCGGTCGATCGCCTCCATGGCGATGTTGACCGCGGTGTCGAACCCGAACGTGTAGTCCGTGGCGTTGAGGTCGTTGTCGATGGTCTTGGGCACGCCCACCACGTTGACGCCGCGGTCGTGCAGCTGGCGGGCCACACCCAGGGTGTCCTCGCCGCCGATGGCCACCAGCGCGTCAACGCCCAGACCGGCCATGTTGTCCTTGACCCGCTCGACACCGCCCTCGATCTTCATGAGGTTGGTGCGGGAGGAACCCAGGATCGTGCCGCCCCGGGGAAGGATGCCGCGCACGGCGGAGACGTCCAGGGGCATGGTGTCGCCCTCCAGGGGGCCGCGCCAGCCGTCCCGGAAGCCGACGAACTCGTATCCGTAGTCCTTGATGCCCTTACGGACCACGGCGCGGATGACCGCGTTCAGACCAGGGCAGTCTCCACCGCCGGTCAGCACCCCGACTCGCATACGACTTCTCCTCGACGTTGGTGGGTGTTCCGGGCGCTGGGCGCCCTATGGTCTAGACCATAGTGGGCGGGGGTAGCCCAGGCCAACCCCGCCTGGAGAACACCATCCGAAACCCCGCGTTACGGCCGCCGTTGGAGGGAGTCTTCACGGAGTCATTCGTCCAGGCCCCGGTCGATGGCGTAGCGCACCAGCTCCACCCGGTTGTGCAGGTGGAGCTTGGTCAGGGTGTTCTGGACATGGTTCTGGACCGTGCGGTGGGAGATGGTGAGACGGCGGGCGATCTGCTTGTAGGCCAGTCCCTTGGCCACCAGTCTCAGCACCTCGGTCTCCCGGGGTGTCAGCTCGGGTGCCCGCTCCCGGCCGTCGTCGGAGCGGTAGTCCTCGGCCGACAACCGCCGGTACTCGCCGAGTACCAGTCCGGCCAGTCCCGGCGTGTACACGGCCTCGCCGGTGTGCACCCGGCGGACGGCGTCGAGGAGCTCCTCCCGCCCGGCCGACTTCACGAGGTAGCCGGTGGCACCGGCCTTGACCGCCGCCAGCACGTCGTCACTCTCGCCGCTGGCCGAGAGCACCAGCACCCGCGGCGGCTCGGGCAGCGCCACCAGCGCCGCGGTCAGCTCCACCCCGTTGGTGTCGGGCAGGTGCAGGTCCACCACGGCCAGGGTGGGCCGGACCGCCGGGGCGATCCGCAGGGCCTTGGCGCCGTCGCCCGCCGTCCCCACCACCTGGAGCCCGGCCTCGGCCAGGTCCCGCGCCACCGCGTCACGCCACATGGGGTGGTCGTCCACGACCATCACCCGGATCTCGTCACCGCTCATGCGGCCGACACTACTAGGGCGTGTTCGGCGGGCACACGCCCTGCTACACGTCGCCCCAGCGGCACTTGCACTGCGTTCTCATCAGTCGACAGCCAAACCCGGGCTGACTCCTTCTTCGGCCTTGCGCCAGCACCACTGGACGCACCGCTCGCGACGGGCAGCACCCACCGAACACGCCCTGACCGCCGCCCCCTCCCGGACAGGGAAGGGGCGGCGGTCATCCGGGCGGCGCGCGGTGGCGCGGAGTCCGGTCAGTCGTCGTCGTCCTCGTCGAGGTCGCCCAGGTCGATCCCGCCGGGAGTGGCGGTGAGCTTGATCTTGGTGCCCTCCGGCGCGCTGCCGGTGTGCGACTGGTGCGCCACCACGCGGCCGCCGAAGATCCGTTCGACCTCGACCTCGAACCCGGCCTCCTCCAGCTCCTTGCGGGCGTCGCGGACGGAGTCGCCGACCACGTCCGGGATGTCGACCTCGGGCGGGCCGCTGGAGACGGTCAGCGTCACGCTGGCCCCGGGGCCGACGTTGGTGCCGGTGTCGGGGGACTGGCTGATCACCAGGCCCTCGTCGATGTTCTCGCTCTCCTCCTCCACGATCTCGGCAGTCAGGCCGAGGTCGCTGAGGGTCTTCTCGGCGTCCTCGCGCTTCTCCCCGGCCAGGCTCGGAACGGGGATACCGCTGCTGACGGTGATGGTCACCGTCCCCTCCCGGTCCGCCTCCGCCCCGGCCTCGGGGCTGGTGGCCAGCACCTCGCCGGGGGCGTTGTCCGGGGAGTCCTGCTCCTCCTGGACGACGCTCTCGTCGTCGAAGCCGAGGTCCTCCATGGCCTTGAGCGCGTTGGCGACGTCGTCGCCAACGAGGTCGGGCATGGACACGTTCTGCGGGCCCTTGGACAGGAACACCGTCACCGTGTCACCCGGGGAGAGGCGGTCGTCCACCTCCGGATCGGTGTCGCCGACCTCACCGGCGGCGGCGTCGTCGCTGTACACCGTGTCGTCGGACAGATCGACCACCAGACCGGCCCCGCGGATCTGCTCGCTGGCGGCCTCGGGGGACAGCCCGATCACGTCGGGGACGGACTCGTAGCGGCCGAGCAGGAACCACCAGCCCGCCACACCCACGACCAGGGCCGTCACGAGCGCCCCGACCACCAGGAGGCGGTTGCGCGAGAACCACGACCCGCCCCTCACGGGGTAGTCGTCGTAACCGTCGTCGTCGTAGTCGTCCCGGCCCAGGTCGGCGCCGTTCATGTCCACGACCATGGTGGCGTTCTCGGTACCCGGACCTGCGCCGCCCGCGATCAGCTGGGGCGCGGTCATGGTGGCGGCCGAGTTGGCCTGCGGGGCCACGGGGGCCAACGGCGCGGCCGGAGCCGAGCCGGTGTCCGGCAGGGTGCGCAGGACCTCCAGGACCTTGGCCAGGTACTGGCCCGCGTTGCTCGGACGGTACCGGGGGTCGCGCTCGGTGGCCTTGGTGACCAGGCCGTCGACCTCGGGCGGCAGGTTCGGCAGGAAGTGCGAGGGACGCGGGACGTCCTCGGTCACGTGCTGGTAGGCGATCGCGATCGGCGTCTCACCGGTGTGCGGCTGGCCGCCGGTGAGCAGTTCGTAGAGCATGATCCCGGCGGCGTAGACGTCGCTGCGCGCGTCGGCGGTGCCCTTCTCGATCTGCTCGGGCGCCAGGTAGGCGGCGGTGCCCATGAGCGTGCCGGTACGGGTCAACCCCTGGTTGGACTGCTCCACCGCGCGGGCCAGACCGAAGTCGGCCACCTTGACCCGGCCGTCCTTGCTGATGAGGACGTTCTCGGGCTTGACGTCGCGGTGCACCATGCCGGCCTGGTGGGCGGCGCCGAGCGCGGCCAGCACCGAGGCCATGAAGTTCAGGGCCTGCTGCGGGCCCAGCCGACCGTGCTCCTTGAGGAGGTCGCGCAGGGTCTGGCCCGGGACGTACTCCATGGCCAGGAAGACGTGTCCCTGGTCCTCACCCTGGTCGAAGACCTGCACGACGTTGGGATGCGAGAGCTTGGCGACCGAGTGGGCCTCGTTGATGAAGCGCTGGACGAAGGTCGGGTCCTGGGCCAGGGAGGGGTGCATGACCTTGAGTGCCAGCCGTCGGTCCAGCCTCAGGTCGTGGGCGACGTAGACCGTCGCCATGCCGCCACCGGCGATCCTTGACTCGACGAAGTAGCGACGGTCCAGCGTCGCGCCTACAAGCGGGTCGGAAGTCGTCATGTCCACGGCGGGATTGTGTCCTTGCTGCGGGGAGCGCGGGCGTTCGCTGCCGGTGGCGCGTACCCGACACCTGGTGTCGATCCGACACGATAGCGGAAGCCGGTGTCAGGTTTGCCCCGCGGTTCACGGTCGCGGCGGCCCTCGTGTCCACCGTCGTGGAGCCGACCGGAGTCGGTTCGGGGCGTTCGCGCCTGGGCGGTATGTGGGTGCGGTGCCGCCGCGCGGCACGCACACCCCTCCCACGGTAGGGGACGGCACCAAACCCGGTTTTCACGGTGTGTTCGAGTGTCGTGACCCCATGTCCAGGGTGGTGTGTCCGCGCAGGCGGCGGCCCCGGCCCCCGGCCCCCACCGTGGCGGTGTCCTCTGGGGACGCTCAGACCACGTCGGGGCTGGACGCCCTGGCGTGGCGCCGGACCGGGATGCGTCCGGCCAGCCGGGCGCCGCGTCCGGCGCGCACGGCGTCGCGCATCGCCGTGGCCATCCGGACCGGCTCCTGGGCGCGTGTCACGGCCGTGGCCAACAACACGGCGTCACAGCCCAGCTCCATCGCCAGGGCGGCGTCGCTGGCCGTGCCGATGCCCGCGTCGACGATCACCGGGACGTCGGCCTGCTCGACGATCAGCTCCAGGTTGTGCGGGTTGCGGATGCCCAGACCGGAACCGATCGGCGCGGCCAGCGGCATCACGGCCGCGCAGCCCAGCTGCTCCAGGCGACGCGCCAGCACCGGGTCGTCGTTGGTGTAGGGCAGCACGGTGAAGCCGTCGTCGACCAGCGCCTCCGCGGCGTCCAGCAGTTCCACCGGGTCGGGCAGGAGGGTGTGCTCGTCGGCGACCACCTCCAGCTTCACCCAGTCGGTGCCCAGCGCCTCGCGGCCGAGCTTCGCCGTGCGCACGGCGTCCACGGCGGTGAAGCACCCGGCGGTGTTGGGCAGCGGGCGGATGCCGTTGCGGTCCAGGACGTCCCACACCGACCCCTGGGTGCCCGGGCTGATCCGGCGCATCGCCACGGTGGTGAGTTCGGTCCCCGACGCCAGGAGCGCCTCCTCCAGGACCTCCAGGGAGGGCGCCCCGCCGGTACCGGTGATGAGGCGGGAGCCGAAGGAGACCCCCGCGATGACGAGCGGGTCCTCCGGGGCGCTTTCCGCGACGGTCACGGACTCGTGCGTCTGTGTCATGGTTCAGCCTCCCTGTACGGCGGTGAGGACGTCCACGCGGTCGCCCGCGCGGAGCGCGGTGTCCGTCCAGGCGGTGCGGCGCACCACCTCGTCGTTGACCGCGACCGCGATCCCCCCGGGGACGGCGCCGTCCCCGGCGTCGGTGAGCGCGCGCACGACCCCGTCCACGGTGGTCGCCGCGCTGTCCCGGGCCTGTCCGTTGATGATCAGTTCCACTGCTACTCCCACGTCTGCTCACGCGTCCATCTGCTGGCTGCGAACCGGCGCGCGTACGGGGGCAGCGCGCCGGTGGTGAGGGCCTCGGCCATGACCTCCCCGGTCACCGGGGCCAGCAGGACCCCGTGCCGGAAGTGCCCGGCGGCCAGGTGTAGTCCGGGGACCCGTGTCGGGCCCAGGAGGGGTTCGTTGTCGGGTGAGCCCGGCCGCAGCCCCACACAGGTCTCGACGACCTCCAGCTCGCTCACCCCCGGGACGAGTTCGCGCGCGTCCCGCAGGACCTGCCAGAGCCCGCCCACCGTCAGGGATGTGTCGTGGCCCAGTTCCTCCTGGGTGGCGCCGACGATCACCTCGCCGTCCGCGCGGGGCACCAGGTAGACGGGGAACCCGCGCACCAGGCCGCGCACGGTGCGGGTGACCAGCGGTGGTTCCCCCGCGGGGACCCGGGCGCGCAACAGTTGCCCCTTGACCGGGCGCAGCGGCGGCACCACGGGTTCGGGCACCCGCACCCGGTCGCCCCAGCACCCGGCGGCGAGCACCACCTGTTCGGCGGGCAGCGCGGAGCCGTCGGCCAGGCGCACGCCCAGTCGCGCCCCGTCGGGGCCGGGGGTGGCGACCTCCTCCGCGTACCCGGAGACCTCGCGCACGCCCGCGCGCTCCCCGGCCCGGGCCAGGGCCAGAAGCAGGGCGCGCGGGTTCACGGAGTGGTCCTCGGGGGCCAGTACCCCGCCGCGCACGCCGGGCGCGAGGGTGGGTTCGAGGCGGCGGCACTCGCGGCTGGTCAGCCGTTGAGTGGGGATGCCCAGGCGTTCCTGGAGGGCGTGCAGGTCGGTGAGGACGGCCAGGTCGTCGCTGTCGAAGGCGACCAGGAGGGTGCCGGTGCGGCGGTGGCCGACGTCGACCCCGCTGGCCTCCTCCAGTTCGGCGACGAAGTCGTCGTACAGGCGCGCGGAGCGCACCCCCATCTCCATCAGCTCCTCCTCACCGAAGACCGCCTCGGTGGCGGGGGTGAGCATGCCCGCGGCGACGGTCGAGGAGGCGCGGGCGGCGGAGGGTTCGGTGACGGGGTCGGGTTCGACGAGGGTGACGGCGAGGCCGCGCTGGGCGGCCCGCCAGGCGGTGACCCGGCCGACGACACCGCCGCCGACCACGACCACGGTAGTGGTGGGATGAATCGTCTTCTGCGGGGGAACGTCGTTGGTGCGCACGGCGCCGTGTTCCACTCCCTTCGCCGGTATGACCCGGATCAGGTTCGTGCGGTCGGAGGCCGCGAGCCTCCCTCTCAGCCGGGTCCACCCGGCTCCCGCGGGACATGTCTGTCCACCCATCCTAGGACAACCCGTCCGGACCGGCCGTGGCGGGGATCTCCCAGGCAGGGAGCCCCCAGGGCGGCGCGATGGTCTCCGGGGCCCGGTCGGGTGTGGCAGATTGGTGAGGTGACACAAAGCGATCGTGAACTCGACGAACTCGTCGGCGAATGGCTGACCCTGCGTGAGGCGGCCGCCCCGCTGGGCGTGAGCCCCAACCGCATCAAGACCCTCATCCGCGAGAACCGCCTGATGGGCGTGGTGCGCGGTGGTGAGCTCTCCATTCCCGCCGCCTTCCTGGACGGCCAGGACCTGGTCAAGGGCCTGCCGGGCACCATCGTGCTGCTGACCGACGCCGGATTCTCCACCGGGGAGGCCCTGCGTTGGCTGTTCACCCCGGACGACACCCTGCCGGGCACGCCGATCCAGGCCATGCGCGAGAACCGGGGCACCGAGGTCCGCCGCCGGGCGCAGGGCATGGCCTTCTGAGCCGTCCACGGCCCGGGGACGCACCACCTCGGTGACGTCCCCGGGCCGTTGGTTATGGTGGGGCGCGTGAGGACGAGCCACGGAACCAGCCTGCGCGAGCGCCTGGACGCATCCCTTCTGTACCTGTGCACCGACGCCCGGGCCGGGAGCGGTGATCTCGCGGAGTTCGCGGACGCCGCCCTGTCCGGCGGTGTGGACATCATCCAACTCCGGGACAAGGGGCTGGAGGCGCGCGGGGAACTGGCCGCCCTGGAAGTCCTGAGGGAGGCGTGCGAACGCCACGGCGCCCTGCTCGCGGTCAACGACCGCGCCGACATCGCCCGCGCGGTGCGCGCCGACGTACTGCACCTGGGCCAGCGCGACTTGCCGGTACCCCTGGCCCGCGACGTCATCGGCGCCGACCCCCTGATCGGCCGCTCCAACAACGACCCCGAGGCCGCCGCGCGATCGGCGGAGGAACCCGGGAGCGACTACTTCTGCGTGGGCCCGACCTGGGCGACCCCGACCAAGCCGGGACGCCCGGCGGCCGGGCTCGAACTGGTGGAACGCGCGGCCGCGCTGGGCACCGACCGGCCCTGGTTCGCGATCGGCGGCATCGACCTGGAGAACGTGGACCGGGTGCTGGACGCCGGGGCCACCCGCGTGGTCGTGGTGCGCGCCGTCACCGAGGCGCAGGACCCGCGAGCGGCAGCCAGCGCCCTCAAGGCCAAGCTCACCGCGCGACTCGCCTGAACGAACACCGACGGCCCCGGGACCCCGCACGGGACCGGGGCCGCTCCATGCCCTGCCCCTCCCAGGGATCGTCCTCGAGCCGGCGACCGCACGGGGCCAGGGCGTGGTTCTCGGGTGCCTTCGCCGACGGCGGCCTGGCCGCCAGCGCCGTAGGAGTTGGTGGGGACGGTGGTGAGCGACGTCGGGGCGGATCGATCCAGAAGAAGGGCCCTGTGTGTCCCCTCTTGGACGCACCGCCGGTGGCGGCGCGGCCGCCATCGATGTGAGCGTCCGTCTCCCCTGCTGTGCGCTGCCACGCGGGCTCCGCGGTGTCGCACGGTGGGACCCGACCGGGTGGCTGTCCGAGCTTCATCGGCGCACAGGCACATCCCGGTGGTGACGCGAGGACACCGCGCCGCAGGCGTCCGTCGAGGTTGGCGGCGGGCGGCGGGCGGGAGGAATGATCCGGTCAGCACGACTCAGGGGACCAGGAGCACCTTTCCCGGCACACGGCGGCCCTCAAGAGCGGCGTGTGCCTCGGCGGCCCGCTCCAGCGGCAGGATCAGCCCCACGTGCGGTCGCAGGTGTCCGGCCCGCGCCTCCTCCAGTGCGAGCCTGGTGAGGTCGCCTCGGTCCGTTCCCGGCCGCGCCTGCATCTCGTTCAGACCCAGGGCGGTGATCCCGCGCCGCTCGGCCTCGGTCGTGTCCACCTCGGCGAACGAGCCTCCGGCCGTGCCGTAGCTGAGGAACCGGCCGCCGTCGGCCACCGCCCCGAAGGAGGCCGATCCCAGCTCACCGCCGGCCCCGTCGATCACCACGGCGGCCCCGGCGCCGCCGGTGATCCCGCGCACCCGGTCCAGCCAGCCCGGCTGCGAGTAGTCCACGGCCTCCTCCGCTCCGAGGGACCGGGCCAGCGCCAGCTTCTCCGCGCCCCGGGCGGCGCCGATCACCCGGGCCCCCGCGAGACGGGCGAGTTGCACGACCAGGCTGCCTGCCCCGCCGGTGGCGGCCAGGACCAGGACCCAGGCATCCGGACCGAAGCGGGCGGCCCGCTCCAGCATCATCGCGGTCGCCCCGTCGACCATCAGGGCCAGGGCGTCGAGGGGGCGCAGCTCCTCGGGGACCCGGAGCAGCCCCTCGGCCGGGACGGTGACGCGGTCGGCGTATCCGCCGTCGTCCGTGCGGGTGAGGACCCGCGTGCCCGTCCAGGCCGGGTCGGTGCCGGGGCCGACCGAGGTGACCCGGCCGACCACGCTACCCCCGGGCACGTAGGGCGGGGCCTGGGGGAAGTGGCCCTGTGCGGCGCCGCTGCGGATCAGGGTGTCGAGGTAGATCACGTTGGCCGCCCCGACCTCGACCAGCACCTCGCCGGGGCCGGGTTCGGGGTCGGGCAGCTCCCGCGTCACCAGGACCTCCGGGCCACCGAACTCGTCCACTCGCACCGCGCGCATCTCCACCACTCTCCTTCGGCGGGGGAGTGTCCCCCGGAGCCAAGACTGGTTCCTCAACGAATGTTGAGGTCAAGGGCCGCCGTCCCGGACAAGGGGAACCGCCGCGCCCGGGGCACGGCGGTGGCGGGGGAGGGGGCGGTCAGCCCCCGACGTGGGAGAGGGCGCTCGGATGGCGGCGCAGGAACCCCTCGATGGACTGCGCCGGGTGCCCGGTCAGGTCGGGAACGACGGGCGAGACCACATCCAGCTCCCCGGCGGCGATGGCGGCGTACGAGGAGGCCCAGCCCTCGATCGCCCACTCGGCGGCCCCGCTCGGACGACGCGATTCCAGGGCCTCCTCCCAGGTCTCGGGCACGTACCGGACGCTCCGCCCGGTCAACCGGCCCAGCTTCTCCACGGTGGCGCCCACCGACAGCGACTCCGGCCCGGTCACGTCGTGTGTCCTGTCCTCCGAGGCCGCCGCCACCACCGGATCGGTCAGCACGGCCGCGGCGACGTCGGCCACGTCGTCGCGCGAGACCCACGCGACCCGGCCCTCCCCGGCCGGGCCGCGCACCACGCCCTTCTCGTCCACCCAACGGGGCAGCAGGTCCAGGTACAGGCTGGGTCTCAGGAACGTGTGGGACACACCCGTCGACCGGATGTGGGCCTCCGTGTAGAAGTGCGTGCGGGCGAACGTGAACGTGGACGCCGGGCCCGCGCCCAGGAACGACAGATAGACGATCCGTGACACACCGGCGCGGACCGCCCCGTCCACGGCGCTCAGATGGGCCTCCACCCGGTCCTCGGACTCCGTCGCCGAGACCAGGAAGAGCGTGTCCACGCCACGACAGGCCTTCTCGAAGGCGGCTGTGTCCTCGTAGACCGCCATCGCCGCGCTGCTCTCCGGGTACTCCGGAGCCCGGTTGATGTCGCGCACGATGAGGCGCTGAGCCAGTCCGAGCCGTGCGATCCGGGCGGCCACACGCCCGCCCAGCGCACCGGTGGCCCCGGTCACCCCTATGGTGTGGTTTGTCATGTGATCGTCGCCCATGGAAACCCATCCTGGGGTACGAGTGTCCACCGGTCGCTGACCGGCGCGCCCCTTTTTGCGCCCCCCGGTCAGGCGCTGGTGCGCTCTTGGTGCTCGTCCGCCCGGGGCGGTCCGGAGGGCTCCGCGACCGCCCTCGTCGAACGCCGGTAGGACAGCTTGCGCAGCAGCACCTCGGCCGGTCCGCGTCGTCCGGCGCGCTCCATGGCGTAGGCGCCCGCCACCGTGACCAGCCACACCGCGACCGCGTACAGGAACATCGTCCACGAGGTGAGGTACGCGGCCAGGCCCAGACCCCACGCGGCCAGGATCGGCGCGCACAGGACGGACTGCGCCAGGTAGGCGCTGAGGGAACGCCTGCCGGTGGCGCCCAGAGCGGTCACCACGACCCCACCGGTCCGGCCGCGCTCCTGGAGGCGGTGGGCGATCAGCGCGATCAGCGCGACGTACCCCAGGCCGCCGAAGAGCCCGGTCAGCATGTGCGGGAAGGCGAGCATGAGGCCCTGGGCGGCGTTCAGGTCCCAGACACCGACCTGGTTCAGCGCCTCGGGGAGGCCGCCGATCCAGCCGACGGCGATGCCGAGGACCGCCACCCAGCGCAGGGCCCGCAGGTTCTGACCGGGCTCCTCCAGGAACCCGCGGCGCGCGGCCCAGAAACCGATCAGGATCGCGGTGGGCACGACCAGGCCCAGCAGTCCCTGGCCGACGCTGACCAGGGGCCAGTTCGCCACCCGGTCCACGGCGGCGGAGGCGATGGACGGGTCACCGATGTTGCCCGCCATCTCGCTGATGTCGAAGCCGCCCGAGCCGCCGTCGGTCTCGCTGACGAACGGCAGGGCCAGGAGGCTGAACGCGCTGACCAACGTCATGAGCGAGGTCAGCACGGCGCCCCACACGATCAGGGTCACGTCCTTGCGCCGGAAGAACAGCCAGCCCAGGACCAGTCCGGCCACGCCGTAGGCGCCCAGGACGTCGCCCATCCACAGCAGCAGGGCGTGGAAGAAGCCGAAGACGATCAGCCACAGGTTCCGGCGGCGCAGCAGGGCGTTGACGCTCCTCACGTCGGCTCCGGCCGCCTCCTGGCGGCGGGCCAGCTGCATCATCCCGTAGCCGAACAGGAACGCGAACATCGGATAGCTGCGCATGTCCACGGCCATGATCGTGAAGAACTGGGCGACGGAGTCCAGGCCGCCCTCGGGGGTGGGATGCATGGTCGGGCCGTTGCTCGGGGCCGCCCACAGGTACCAGACGGTGTTGGCCAGGGCGATGAACAACAGCATGAAGCCGCGCGCGAGGTCGGGCGCCAACGCCCGCTCCGTGGCACCGGTCGGACCGAGCACGGGGGTCTGTCGGGACATGGGGAGGACTCCGGTGTCGAGATGTATCGTGAGTCTCGATTCAATCGGGAGTCAGGCAGAAGCCGCAACAGGTACCAGGCGTGAGAAAACCCCCGAAGTCGCCAGGGTTGACCCCTAGGGGCTTCGAGGGTGAGCGCCGGGGGTGGGTCGGTTCGACCCACCCGAGGCGGATCAGTGCGAGCGTCGCGTGGCCGCCACCACCAGGTCGCCGAGCGGCCCGCGGGCGGACGAGTCCAGCTCGGGGCTCTCCAGGGCGGCCAGCGCCTGGTCCGCGTACTCGGAGACCATCGACTCGCAGGCGGCCAGAGCCCCGGAGGACTCGATCAGGGCGCACATCCAGTCCACAGCCTCCACGGCGAGGTCCGGCGCGCCCAGCAGGCTCCGGAAGCGCTCGGCGTCGGCCGCGCCGGACCGGGCCAGGGTCTCGGCGACGACCAGGGTGCGCTTGCCCTCGCGCAGGTCGTCACCGGCGGGCTTGCCCGTGGTGCCCGGGTCGCCGAAGACCCCGAGCACGTCGTCGCGCAGCTGGAAGGCGATGCCCAGGGGGATGCCGTAGTCGGTGTAGACGCCGGCCAGCTCCTCGTGGCGCCCGGCCAGCGCGGCGCCCAGGTGCAGCGGCCGCTCCACCGTGTACTTGGCCGACTTGTAGCGCATCACGCGCAGGGCGGCCTCGCGGGTGGCGGTGCCCCGCACCTGCTCCAGGGTGTCCAGGTACTGACCGGCCATCACCTCCGTGCGCATCGCGTCGAAGGGGGGCCGCCCGGCCTGGAGCGTGTCCGCTGAGAACCCGCTGCCCTGGTACATCTCGTCCGACCAGGCCAGGCAGAGGTCGCCGATGAGGATCGCGGCGCCCTCGCCGAACCCCTCGCTGTCACCGTTCCAGCCGTGGTCGGCGTGCAGACCGGCCATGCGCTTGTGCGTGGCGGGCCGCCCGCGCCGCGTGTCGCTGTTGTCGATCACGTCGTCGTGGACCAGGGCACAGGCCTGGAGGAACTCCAGGGAGGCCGCGGCCCGCACCATGCGCTCGTCACCGGCGGTGCCGCCCGCGCCGCGCCATCCCCAGTAGGCGAAGGTGGGGCGCAGGCGCTTGCCCGCGGAGACCATCACCTCCAGGGAGTCCATGGCCGGGGCCAGTTCCTCCCCGATCTCCAGGAGCCGTTCGCGGTGCGAGGCGCAGAAGGAGGAGAGTTCGCGGTCCACGTCGGAGCGGATGACGGACACGGCTGAGGTGGCTGAGGAAGATGTGGAGACGGCCATACCCTGCACATTAGCGGCTGGTCCGCGCGAGGATGCCCCGGATCGAGGTAATGGGGTCCGGTCCCGGCAGAGGGGGCGAGTGAGACCCACTTTGCCCATAATGGGAGACAGTGTTGTCCAATGTGGCATTTGTTGTCTCGCATTATGAGAAATGGAGCCGGGTTCCAGTTTTTGTCTCAGAAAGTGGGACGCGGCGTCCGGTTGCGAGGGGGTCTCGCCTAAGGTTGATGCCATGTTGGCTGCACCGACCCGCCCCGTGGCGCCCCGAACCCCGGCTTCCAGGCCGCGTCATATCCGCGACCTCCTCGACTCGGGCGAGCCGATGTTCTCCTTCGAGTTCTTCCCGCCCCGCAACGCCAGGGCCCAGGAACGACTCTGGCGCGCGATCCGCGAGATCGAGGCCCTCGGCCCGTCCTTCGTCTCCGTCACCTATGGCGCCGGAGGCGGCACCCGCGACCTGACGGTGGAGACCACCGAGCGCATCGCGACCGACACCACCCTGATGCCGGTCGCCCACATGACCCTGGTGGACCACTCCGTCGCCGAACTGCGCCACCTCATCGGCCGCCTGGCCGACGCGGGCGTGTCCAACATGCTGGCCGTGCGCGGCGACCCGCCCGGCGACCCCGACGGCGAGTGGGTCCAGCACCCCGCCGGGCTCACCTACGCCGAGGAGCTGGTCCGGCTCCTCAAGGAGAGCGGCGACTTCTGCGTCGGAGTGGCGGCCTTCCCCTACAAGCACCCTCGCTCGGCCGACGTGGAGGTCGACACCGACCACTTCGTGCGCAAGTGCGAGGCCGGGGCGGACTACGCCATCACCCAGATGTTCTTCGACGCCGACGACTACCTGCGCCTGCGCGACCGGGTGGCCGCGCGCGGCTGTGAGGTGCCGATCATCCCCGAGGTCTTCCCGGTGGTGAAGCTCGCCTCCATCCCGCGCTCGGAGAAGCTCTCCGGAGCCCCGTTCCCCTCCGCGCTGGCCGAGCGCTTCCAGCGGTTCGGCGACGACGAGGAGGCGGTGCGCGCCTTCGGGATCGAGCACGCCCAGCGCATGTGCGAGCGGCTCCTCTCCGAGGGCGCCCCGGGCATCCACTTCATCACGTTCAACCAGTCCACGGCCACAAGGGAGATCTACCGCGAGGTCGCCGGGCACCGGGTCCGAGGAGCGGCAGCCGAGCGGCCATGATCGAGAAGGGCTGGTCGGGGGAGCCGGGGAACGAGAAGGACTCCAGCACCTCGACGAACCCGCACGAGCGGTAGAGGTGGCGCGCCGCGGTGGGTCCCGTACGGGTGGACAACACGGCGGTGCGCTCCGGCCTCCGCGCGCACAGCGCGTGCAGCAGGGAACGGCCCAGTCCCCGGTTCTGCGCGTCCGGGAGCACGTGGACCTCGGCGATCTCCAGCGGGTCCGTCAGGTACCGGCGCGCGTGCCGTGAGCGCCCATGCAGTCTCAGCCCCTCGGTGACGACGTCGTGCCACCACTGGCCCTCGCGGCCGTGGAAGGCGTAGGCGAAGCCGAGGGGTCGCTCGCCGTCCATGGCCACCACGCAACCGAACCCGGGGTAACCGGCGTGGGAGGCCATCACGGCGGCCCGCCCGGGGAGCTGGTCGGGCGGTGGGCGCATGGCCGCCTCGTAGATCTCCAGCAGGGCGGGCACGGAGTGGGTGAAGGCGGGGGGAGCGAGTTCGCGTAACTCGGTACGGGCTGCCACGCCCCCACACTAGGGCGTGTCCACCGGTCGCCGCTGGTCCTGGCGTGCGCCGTGCGCGCCGCTCCTTGACGAGTCCCCCGGGTGGAGTGTTAACTGTGCTCTGTCGAACACGAGTTCGACTGGCTCCGTCGGTTCGTCCGACGGGGCACGGCGCGGCCGGGTCGGGGAGGGGAAGCCCCTGCCCGGCCGCGTGCGTTCACGCGGGAGCGCCGTGCGGCGTTCCCGTGTCCGGACACACTGAAGGCCGGGTGTTCCCCCAAGGGGGCACCCGGCCTTCTCCCGTTCCGGGGGTTCCCGGAGCCGGAGATTCCTAGAAGGCGTCGACTGCGCGACGCGCCTCGGGGTCGAGGACGCCCCAGTTGATGAGTTCCTCGGTCAGGTCGCCGGGCGACTTGTCGTAGATGACCGCGAGTGAGCGCAGGTCCTCCTGACGGATGGACAGCACCCGCCCGTTGTAGTCGCCCCGCTGGCTCTGGATGGTGGCGACGTAGCGGGAGAGCGGGCCCGCCTTCTCCTGTGGGAGCTGCTGCATGCGCTCCAGATCGATGACCAGCTTGGGTGTGGGCCCAAGGGGTGTGGGGGCGGCGCCGCCGGGCAGCAGCTCCGACATCGGCACCCCGTAGAAGTCGGCCAGTTCGGCCAGCTTCTGAACGGTGACGGCACGGTCACCGCGCTCGTAGGAGCCCACCACGACGGCCTTCCAGCGTCCGTGGGACTTCTCCTCCACCCCGTGAAGGGACAGGCCCTGCTGGGTGCGGATGGCACGCAGTCGCGCACCGAGGGACTTGGCGTATTCGGATGGCATTTTCTTGTCGCTCCCGGCCGTGACGGTGGCTGGCGTGAGTGGGGAGACGTCCGCTCGTACTCGGCGGGCCGCCTGAGCGGTCCAGCGGATGGTCACGGGGTGCAACCCCACCCGGTAGTGGTTACAGACAGTGACGGTAGAGGGGGGCTGGTGTCCAGGTCAAGCTGTTGGTGTGAAACGCGACTAATCAGTGGCCAAACCGTGCGTAGGTGAGACGCCTCTCATTTTGGGAGAAGTGGGGGCGAGTGGGGCACGCACGGAGGGCGGAAAGCCCGTCCCTACAGGGAATTTCGCGTTTCATCCGAATGGTGTGCAAATCCGGAGTGTCATGATACGGATACTCTTAGCTGGGCAATCATCGACGGTCTTTGTGATCAGCATCACACTGACAGTCTCGGAGCGTGGAACGCGCCAGAGGGCCTCACCGTCCGCGCTGGTAGCGTGGCTCCGATCGACATCCTTTAACGACCTGTTCTGTGAGGCAGGGAAGGGGTCACTACTTTGCGTGCGCGAAAACCAACCAGGGGTGACACGGGTACTGGTGTCCCCGCGCCCTCACCCGAGGTACCGGAAACCCCCGACGTACCCGAAGGCACCAGAGCCGTCCTCGACGGCAACGAGATCAACCGGGCCCTGACCCGCATCGCCCACGAGGTGCTCGAACGCACCAAGGGCGGCGAACACGTCACCCTCCTGGGCATCCCCTCACGGGGCGTACCGCTCGCCGAGCGCCTGGCTCGCCGCATCGAGCGTGTCGAGGACCTCAGCGTTCCCCACGGCTCGCTCGACATCACGATGTACCGCGACGACCTGCACCTGGCCCCGGCCCGCGCCCTGGGCCGGACCGCGATCCCCACGGGCGGCCTCGACGACCGCGTGGTCGTCCTCGTCGACGACGTCCTCTTCTCCGGCCGCACCGTCCGTGCCGCCCTCGACGCCCTCGGCGACCTCGGCCGCCCCCGCGCCGTCCAGCTCGCCGTCCTCGTCGACCGGGGCCACCGCGAACTCCCCATCCGCGCCGACTACGTGGGCAAGAACCTGCCCACCTCCCTGCGCGAGAGCGTCACGGTCCTTCTGTCCGAGACCGACGGCCAGGACGCGGTCCTCCTCGGTCCCTCGAAGCCGCGCTCCGGCGCGGTCGCGACCTCGGCCGACACCAAGGAAGGGGACGCCTGATGCGCCACCTGCTCTCCACCGGCGACCTCAGCCGCGACGAGGCCACGCTCATCCTGGACACCGCCGCCGAACTGGCGCAGGTCGGGGACCGCTCCGTCAAGAAGCTGCCCACCCTGCGCGGGCGCACCGTGGTCAACCTCTTCTACGAGGACTCCACGCGCACCCGGACCTCCTTCGAACTGGCCGCCAAGCGCCTGTCCGCCGACGTCATCAACTTCTCGGCCAAGGGCTCCAGCGTCTCCAAGGGCGAGAGCCTCAAGGACACCGCGCTCACCCTCCAGGCCATGGGGGCCGACGCCGTGGTCATCCGGCACAGCGCCTCCGGCGCCGCCCACCGCCTGGCCCACTGGGTGGACGGCTCCGTCCTCAACGCGGGCGACGGCACCCACGAACACCCCACCCAGGCCCTGCTGGACGCCTACACCATGCGTGACCGCCTGGGCCGTCTCGACGGCCTGCGCGTGGCCGTGGTCGGCGACATCCTGCACAGCCGGGTCGCCCGCTCCAACGTGCTGCTGCTCACCACCCTGGGCGCGCACGTCACCCTGGTCGCGCCGCCCACCCTGCTGCCGGTCTCGGTGCACACCTGGCCGTGCGAGGTCTCCTACGACCTCGACGAGGTCCTGCCCAAGTCCGACGTGGTCATGATGTTGCGGGTCCAGGCCGAGCGCATGCGCGACTCGTTCTTCCCCTCCGTCCGCGAGTACAGCCGCAACTACGGCCTCGACGGCGAGCGCCTGGGCCGGATGCCCTCCGACGCGATCGTCATGCACCCCGGTCCGATGGTCCGCGGCATGGAGATCTCCGCCGAGGTCGCCGACTCCCCGCGCTGCACCGTCACCGAGCAGGTCGCCAACGGTGTCAGCCTGCGCATGGCCGTGCTCTACCTGCTGCTCGGCGGCTCCTAGGAGCACCGGCCCCCGAACACGCGAGAGCCGCCGGAGCGAGCCGCGCTGTTCGGGGCCCCGCCCAGGCCGCCCCACGAAACTCACGAAACACGAGAAAGCCGACACCCTCATGCCCGAAAACACCGGACCGTACCTGATCAGGGGCGCCCGCCCGCTCGGCGGTGACCCCGTCGACCTGCTGTTCGTCGACGGCCGTATCGCCGGGATCGGCCCGGACCTGGAGGCCCCCGAGGACGCCCTGGTCGTGGACGCCACCGGTCTGGTCGCCCTGCCCGGACTCGTGGACCTCCACACCCACCTGCGCGAACCCGGCCGAGAGGACGCCGAGACGGTGGCCTCGGGCTCCCGCTCGGCCGCGATGGGCGGCTACACCTCCGTACACGCCATGGCCAACACCGACCCCGTCGCCGACACCGCCGGAGTGGTCGAGCAGGTCTGGCGCCTGGGCCGCGAGGCCGGGTACTGCGATGTGCGCCCCGTCGGTGCCGTCACCGTCGGACTCGCCGGTCAGCAGCTCTCCGAGATCGGCGCCATGGCCGACTCCGCCGCGCAGGTCCGGGTCTTCTCCGACGACGGCATCTGCGTCTCCGACGCCCTGCTGATGCGGCGCGCCCTGGAGTACGTCAAGGCGTTCGACGGCGTCATCGCCCAGCACGCCCAGGAACCCCGCCTGACCGAGGGCGCCCAGATGAACGAGGGCTGCGTCTCCGACCGCCTCGGCCTGCCCGGCTGGCCCGCGGTCGCCGAGGAGGCGATCATCGCCCGCGACTGCCTGCTCGCCCAGCACGTCGGCTCGCGCCTGCACGTGTGCCACGTCTCCACCAAGGGCTCGGTCGACATCATCCGCTGGGCCAAGGCGCGGGGCTGCGACGTCACCGCCGAGGTCACCCCCCACCACCTGCTCCTCACCGACGAACTGGTGGAGGGCTACGACCCGATCTACAAGGTCAACCCGCCCCTGCGCACCGCCGAGGACGTCCAGGCGCTGCGCGAGGGACTGGCGGACGGCACGATCGACATCGTCGCCACCGACCACGCCCCCCACCCCGCGGAGGCCAAGGAGACCGAGTGGTCCAACGCCGCCATGGGAATGGTCGGGCTGGAGACCGCGTTGGCGGTCGTGCAGCGCACCATGGTCGACACCGGCCTGCTCACCTGGGCCGAGGTCGCCGATCGCATGTCCACGGCACCCGCCCGCATCGGACGGGTCAGCGGACACGGCCGTGAGCTCACCGTGGGCGAGCCCGCCAACGTCGTCCTGTACGACCCCGCGGCGCCGGTCGACGTCGACGGCGCGGCCATGGCGTCCAAGAGCGACAACACCCCCTTCCGGGGCATGACCCTGCCCGGTCGGGTCCGCGCCACGTTCCTGCGCGGCGCGCCCACCGTCCTGGAGGGGAAGATCAATTGAGTACACCGAACGCAGTGAACGCCCAGGCCGAGCCTGGTGCGGCAGAGGGGGAAAACGTGTCCGAGGAGACCGGCGGTCCGGCGATCCTGGTGCTTGAGGACGGTCGTGTGTTCCACGGCCGCTCCTTCGGCGCCACCGGCGAGACCTTCGGGGAGGCCGTCTTCAACACCGGGATGACCGGCTACCAGGAGACCCTCACCGACCCCTCGTACCACCGCCAGATCGTGGCGATGACCGCCCCGCACATCGGCAACACCGGGGTCAACGACGACGACCCCGAGTCCGGCCGGATCTGGGTGGCGGGCTACGTCGTCCGCGAGCCCGCGCGCATCCCCTCCAACTGGCGCGCCCAGCGCACCCTCGACGAGGAGCTGCGCCGCCAGGGCGTGGTCGGCATCGCGCTGACCGGCACCCGGGCCCTCACCCGCCACCTGCGCGACCGGGGCGCCATGCGCGCGGCGGTCAGCAGCGTGGAGAGCGACCCCAGGGCGCTGCTCGCCCGCATCCTCGAGCAGCCCCGCATGGCCGGTTCCGACCTCGCCGCCGAGGTCAGCACCGAGGCCGCCTACGAGGTCCTGCCTCCCCAGGGAGTCGAGACCCGCCTCCATGTGGCCGCCGTCGACCTCGGCATCAAGGCCATGACGCCCCAGCGGCTGGCCGAGCGCGGGTGCAGGGTCACGGTCCTGCCCGCCACCGCCGCGGCGGTGGACATCCTCGCGTTGGACCCGGACGGCGTCTTCTTCAGTAACGGCCCCGGAGACCCCGCCACCGCCGACCGCTCGGTCGACGCCATGCGCGGGGTCCTGGACGCCGGGAAGCCGCTCTTCGGCATCTGCTTCGGCAACCAGATCCTGGGCCGCTCCCTGGGCCTGGGCACCTACAAGCTGCCCTTCGGCCACCGAGGCGTCAACCAGCCGGTCATCGACACCCGCACCAAGAAGGTGGCGATCACCAGCCAGAACCACGGCTTCGCCGTGGACGCCCCGCTCGACGCACCCTTCGACACCCCCTACGGCCGGGCCGAGGTCAGCCACATCGGCCTCAACGACCAGGTCGTCGAGGGCCTGCGGCTGCTGGACCGACCCGTGTTCAGCGTCCAGTTCCACCCGGAGGCCGCCGCGGGCCCCCACGACGCGTCCGAGCTCTTCGACGAGTTCGTCGACCTGATGTCCGCCCAGCCCGCACCGGCTGCCAAGTAGTAAGAGGAACAGAGCATGCCGCGCCGTAGTGATCTTTCATCCGTCCTCGTGATCGGCTCCGGCCCGATCGTGATCGGGCAGGCGGCCGAGTTCGACTACTCGGGCACCCAGGCCTGCCGTGTCCTGCGGGCCGAGGGCCTGCGGGTCATCCTGGTCAACTCCAACCCGGCCACGATCATGACCGACCCGGAGATCGCCGACGCCACGTACGTCGAGCCGATCACCCCCGAGATGATCGAGAAGATCATCGCCAAGGAGCGCCCCGACGCGCTCCTGCCCACCCTGGGCGGGCAGACCGCGCTCAACGCCGCCGTCGACCTGCACGAGGCCGGGATCCTGGCCAAGTACGACGTCGAACTGATCGGCGCCAACATCGACGCCATCCAGTCCGGCGAGGACCGCGAGGTCTTCAAGGGGATCGTCGAGCGCATCGGCGGCGAGTCCGCCCGCTCGCGCATCTGCCACGACCTCCAGGAGTGCCTGGACGCGGCCGAGGAACTCGACTACCCGGTCGTCGTGCGCCCGTCCTTCACCATGGGCGGCGCCGGTTCCGGATTCGCCCACAACGAAAACGAGCTCCGCCGCATCGCGGGCCAGGGCCTGGCGCTCTCCCCGACCACCGAGGTGCTCCTGGAGGAGTCCATCCTCGGCTGGAAGGAGTACGAGCTGGAGCTGATGCGCGACACCAACGACAACGTCGTGGTCGTGTGCTCCATCGAGAACCTCGACCCCATGGGCGTGCACACCGGTGACTCCATCACCGTGGCCCCGGCCATGACCCTCACCGACCGCGAGTACCAGAAGCTGCGCGACATCGGCATCGCGGTCATCCGCGAGGTCGGCGTGGACACCGGCGGCTGCAACATCCAGTTCGCCGTCCACCCCACCACCGGCCGGGTCATCGTCATCGAGATGAACCCCCGGGTGTCCCGCTCCTCGGCCCTGGCCTCCAAGGCCACCGGCTTCCCGATCGCCAAGATCGCCGCCAAGCTGGCCGTCGGCTACACGCTGGACGAGATCCCCAACGACATCACCAAGGAGACCCCGGCCAGCTTCGAGCCCACGCTCGACTACGTGGTCGTCAAGGTCCCCCGCTTCGCCTTCGAGAAGTTCCCCGGCGCGGACCCCACCCTCACCACCACCATGAAGTCGGTGGGCGAGGCCATGGCCATCGGCCGGTCCTTCCCCGAGGCGCTTCAGAAGGCCATGCGGTCGCTGGAGAAGGCCGGTGTCGGCCTGACCTGGGCCGGGGACCCCGGCGACAAGGACGAGCTCCTGCGCCGCTCCGCCCAGCCCACCGAGCACCGCCTCCGCCAGGTCCAGCAGGCCCTCCGTGCCGGTGCGACCGTCGAGGAGCTGCACGAGGCCACGAAGATCGACCCGTGGTTCCTGGACCAGATGCTGCGTCTGGAGGAGACCGCCCGCGCCCTGGCCAGCGCGCCCAAGCTCGACGCCGCCCTGCTCCGCGACGTCAAGGGCCTCGGCTTCTCCGACGTCCAGATCGGCGAGATCACCGGCAGGCCCGAGGACGTCGTCCGCGAACTCCGCCACGCCCTGGGCATCCACCCCGTCTACCTGACCGTGGACACCTGCGCGGCCGAGTTCAAGGCGGAGACGCCGTACCTGTACTCCAGCTACGACGAGGAGACCGAGGTCCCCACCGGAGACCGGCCCAAGATCATCATCCTGGGATCGGGCCCCAACCGGATCGGCCAGGGCGTGGAGTTCGACTACTCCTGCGTCCACGCCTCCTTCGCCCTCTCCGAGGCCGGGTTCGAGACCGTCATGGTCAACTGCAACCCCGAGACCGTCTCCACCGACTACGACACCAGCGACCGGCTCTACTTCGAGCCGCTCACCCTGGAGGACGTCCTGGAGGTCGTGCGCGCCGAACAGGCCGCCGGACCGGTCGTCGGCGTCATCGTCCAGCTGGGCGGCCAGACCCCGCTCGGACTGGCCCGCCGCCTCAAGGACGCCGGGGTGCCCATCATCGGCACCAGCCCCGAGGCCATCGACCTCGCCGAGGACCGGGGTGAGTTCGGCAGGGTCCTGGCCGAGGCCGGACTGCCCGCGCCCAAGTACGGCACCGCCTACTCGTTCGAGCAGGCCAAGGTCGCCGCTGACGAGATCGGTTACCCGGTCATGGTCCGCCCGTCCTACGTGCTGGGCGGCCGGGGCATGGAGATCGTCTACAGCGAGCGGATGCTCGCCGACTACATCGAGCGCAACGCCGAGGTCAGCCCCGAGCACCCGGTCCTGATCGACCGCTTCCTCGACGACGCCATCGAGATCGACGTCGACGCCCTCTACGACGGCAAGGACCTGTACCTGGGCGGCGTCATGGAGCACATCGAGGAGGCCGGCATCCACTCCGGCGACTCGGCGTGCACCCTGCCCTCCATCACCCTGGGCAGCGAGGACATCGAGCGCATCCGCTACTCCACCGAGGCCATCGCGCGGGGCACCGGGGTCCGGGGCCTGCTCAACGTCCAGTACGCGCTGGCCTCCGGAGTCCTCAACGTCCTGGAGGCCAACCCGCGCGCCTCCCGCACGGTCCCGTTCGTCTCCAAGGCCACGGCCGTGCCGCTGGCCAAGGCCGCGGCGCGCGTCATGGCCGGGAGCAGCATCGCGGACCTGCGCGCCGAGGGCATGCTGCCCGCCAAGGGCGACGGCGGCGACATGCCCGCCGACGCCCCGGTGTCGGTGAAGGAGGCCGTGCTGCCCTTCAACCGGTTCATCAACAAGGAGGGCGAGGGCGTCGACACCGTCCTTGGCCCCGAGATGCGCTCCACCGGTGAGGTCATGGGCCTGGACACCGGGTTCGGCCCGGCCTACGCCAAGTCCCAGCTGGCGGTCAACGGAGACGTGCCCACCCAGGGCAAGGTGTTCGTGTCGGTCGCCAACCGGGACAAGCGCTCGATGATCTTCCCGGTCAAGCGCTTGGCCGACCTCGGCTTCGAGATCCTGGCCACCGAGGGGACCGCCGTGGTGCTGCGCCGCAACGGCGTCCACGCCACCGTGGTGCGCAAGCACAGCGCGGGCACCGGACCCAACGGCGAACGCACGATCGTGCAGCTCATCCACGACGGCGGAGTGGACCTGATCGTCAACACCCCGTTCGGCAGCGCGGGCCAGTCCGGTCCTCGTCTGGACGGATACGAGATCCGAACCGCGGCCATCTCCCGCGGGGTGCCCAGCGTCACCACCGTGCAGGGCCTGGCCGCCGCCGTGCAGGCGATCGAGGCCCGCGTTCGCGGCGACCTCGGGGTGCGCTCCCTCCAGGAGCACTCCCAGTCGCTCACGGAGAGCCGCCGGAACTCCTAGGCTGTAGAAGTCCGGGTACCGCCGGGCCGACCTCCCGCAGCAAGTGCGGGACGAGTCGAGCCGTCGGCGAGGAACGAGCCAGGCGTGGACGAGGATGCTGTGCTCGCCTCAACCCACATCCCCGGCAGTTCCGGGTACCCGGACACGGGCTGAAGCGGAGCGGAGGCCCACAGCAGGCACTGTCCGGGTGCCGCGCGAACCGCGCGGCACCCGGACAGTGAAGCCGAGTTCCAGAGAGGCCACCACCAGACATGAGCGACAACGGACCGGTGCAGACCAGGTGCCCCGTGCTGAACGTGCGCAGGGTGGACGCCTACTACGCCATCACCGTCGTCGCACCGGGCATAGCCGAACGGTTCCGTTCCGGGCAGTTCGTCTCGGTGGCGGTCGGCGGGGACCACTCCAGCACGCTGCTGCGCCGTCCCTTCGCGATCCACGACGTCAAGCCGGACTACGGCGGAACCGTCGAGTTCCTGTTCGCGGTGCGCGGCACCGGGACCGCCTGGCTCGCGGAACGAAGATCACGCGACCTGCTCGACGTGGTGGGCCCGCTCGGGCGGCCCTTCCCCCTGCCCCGTGACCCCGTCAACTGCGTGCTCGTCGGCGGCGGGTCCGGGAGCGCGCCGCTGTTCCCGCTGGCGCAGTCCCTGCGCAGGCGCGGCTGCCGGGTGGACTTCGTGCTGGGCGCGGCCTCCGCCGATCGCGTGTTCAGCGCCATCACGGCCCGCCGCATCGCGGAGACGGCCGCCTTCACCACCGACGACGGCTCCTTCGGCACGCGTGGACGGGTCACCGACGTCCTGGGCCGCGTGATCGAGGAGGCCCGTTCGGACGCGGTCTACGCCTGTGGCCCCATGCCGATGCTCAGGGCCGTCACCCAGGTGGCGGGCACCCACGGCGTCCCGGTGCAGGTCGCGGTCGAGGAGACCATGGCGTGCGGGATCGGGATCTGTATGACCTGCGTGATCCCGGTGGTGGGCGAGGACGGCATCACCCGGATGGTGCGCTCCTGCGTGGACGGCCCCGTGTTCCGGGGCGAGCAGGTGCGTTTCGACGACGTCGGGTCCATCCCCTTCGACGCCCTGGGCGCCCCGGGGTGGAAGGGGTCCAGCGCGGCCCGTGCGGCGGAGTCGGCCCGCGACATCGCCTGACCCATCAGAGCCATGAGAGGGCCCGGCGCGGTGCCGCGCCGGGCCGCGAGCGAGCGAAGGCCAGTGAACGCAGACCTCAGGACCAGGCTCGGCTCCCTCCAACTCCCGAACCCGGTGGTCACCGCCGCCGGGTGCGCGGGTTCGGGGCGTGAGCTGTCGCAGTTCTTCGACATCGGGGAGATCGGCGCGGTCACCACCAAGTCGTTGATGTTGGAACCGCGTGCGGGCAGACCCGCCCCGCGCATGGCGGAGACCCCCAGCGGGATGCTCAGCACCACGGGCATGCAGGGCCCGGGGGTGGACGTGTTCCTCCAGCGGGACCTGCCCTGGCTGCTCTCCAGGGGAGGGCGGGCGATCGTCTCCATCGCGGGGTCGGGCGTGGGTGAGTTCGGTGAGCTGGCGCGGCGCGTCTCCGAGGCGGAGGGAGTGGGCGCCATCGAGGTCAACCTGTCCTGCCCGAACCCGGCCGACCCCACGGGGCGGTACTTCGCCGACGACGCCGCCCAGGCCGCCACGGTGGTGCAGACGGTGCGCTCGCACGCCCGCTCGGACGTGCCGGTCCTGGCCAAGCTCGCCGCCGACGTCCCTGACGTCGTCGAGCTGGCCAGCGCCTGTGTGGCGGCCCGCGCCGACGGGCTGACCATGATCAACACCCTGCGGGGGATGAGCGTGGACACGCGCACGCTGCGCCCGGCGGTGGCCGGGGGGATGGGCGGGCTGTCCGGTCCGGCGATCCGCCCCCTGGCGGTGGGGTGCGTCTACCGGGTGCACGAGGCCTTCCCCGAGGTGCCGATCGTCGGCGTGGGCGGGGTGCGCACCGGTACGGACGTCCTGGAGTTCATGGCCGCCGGTGCCAGCGCGGTGGCGGTGGGGACGGTCAACTTCTCCGATCCGTCCGCCTGCACGCGGGTGCTGCGGGAGTTCACCGAGGCACTGGACGCGCGCGGCGTCTCCAAGGTCTCGGAGGTGGTGGGGGCCGCCCACCGTCCCGGAACGGGACTGTGACCGCCCGTTCACACACCCGCAGGGGCCCCTGACCGGCCTGAACGGCGCTGAGATGGCTCTGTGTGCCCGAACGCGTGCTGCGGGGATACGTGGGTGGGTTCGCGGAGAACGTGCGCCTACGTCCGTTTGAGCGGCCGTTACGGGGAAGTGACGCGGGTTGGGCGCATGAAGCGCCCGATCCGGGGAACCGCACACCATGGTGGTGTGCACATGACAGCGAACGTGCATCGGCTGGTGCGTGTGTAAGCACGGGCGTAAGTACGGACGTAAGGCACGAACGGATGTTTTTCCGGCACCGGCCCGGCGCCGGTGGCACACGATTGGAGATACCGACATGACCGCGCCCTCAGCGCCCATCGCCGTCGCGATCGACGCCAACGAGATCGAGACGGCGGCCACCTGGGCCTCCGCGGTCGCGCCACACGTGAGCACGGTGAAGGTGGGGCTGGAGCTCTACCTGCGCTACGGCCCCGACGTGATCAGTGCCGTGCGGGGCGCCAACCGGGTCGGGGTCTTCCTCGACCTGAAGCTCCACGACATCCCCGCCACGGTCGCCGGGGCGGCCCGTTCGGTCGCGGGACTGCGGCCCTCGATCCTGACCGTGCACGCGTCCGGGGGAGCGGACATGGTCCGCGCGGCGGTCGAGGCCGCGCCGGACACCAGGATCGCGGCGGTCACGGTGCTCACGTCCATGAACGAGGCGGACCTGGAGCAGGTGGGGCTGCTCGGTCCCTCGCGGGACGCGGTGCGGCGCCTGGCGGTGCTCGCGGTGGGCGCGGGCGCGCGGGCGCTGGTGTGCTCGCCCCAGGAGGTCGCGATGGTCCGTTCCGAGGTGGGCCCGGACGTCACGCTCATCACCCCGGGTGTGCGTCCGGCCGGGGCGGACCTCGGGGACCAGTCGCGGGTCGCCACCCCCGAGGCGGCGATCGAGGCCGGGGCGGACCTCCTGGTCATCGGACGACCCATCACCCGTGCCCCGGACCCGGGTGCCGCGGCGGCCTCGATCGCGGCGGCCGTGCGGCGCGCCGGGGCCCGTGTCTGAAACCCGGGGTCGGGTCCGGGCACCCGTGGGCTGCCCGGACTCGGGGGAGGTGAGGGCGGGAACGTCTCATTTGTCGCATCTGTCCCATCACTCACAGTTGTGGATCACGGACGGTCACCAATTAGGCGTGTCCGAAACCGGTAATCCACGGCGAAGAGTGACCCGAGTCACCGCAGGGTGACCTGCGCAGGTGGTGCGCTTTCCCAGCTCGGCAATCGGGACCAAAGTCCTGATTTTCGTGTCCGACCGCAATTGGATCGTGACTCTGGGTAGTTCCTTCGATGAAATAGCCCTTGAAAGGGCACTTTACGTTGCCTAACAGGGGTCAGACCTACTAACTTGCGCAGGCGTCCGCCCTCTACAAACGAGTAGAAAACCGAGGTGACCCGGCGTGGCCCTTCCTCCCCTCACACCCGAGCAGCGCAGCGCGGCTCTTGAGAAGGCCGCCAAGGCCAGAAAAGAGCGTGCGGAGGTCAAGAACAAGCTTAAGAACGGCGGCATCTCGCTGTCCGAGGTCCTCTCCAACGGACTCAAGGACGACGTCATCGGCAAGATGAAGGTTTCGGCTCTGCTGGAATCCCTCCCCGGTGTCGGCAAGGTGCGTGCCAAGCAGATCATGGAGCGGCTCAACATCGCTGAGTCGCGCCGTGTCCGAGGACTGGGCACCAACCAGCGTGCCGCCCTCGAGAGCGAGTTCGGCGACCTCACCAAGTAACACCGGTCCGGTGGAGACACCGGCCAGCACCGCCCCCGACGCGTCCCCCACAGTCGCTCGGAGCCGCCGCACCAATGGTCACGGCAAGCGGTGAGCAACAACTCGACGCCACGGTGGGGCGGGCGGGTGGACCCCAGGTCACACCCCGTCCGCCCCCACCGTGGCTCGGTGATATAAAGGGAGCTTCCCGCGACCGTACGCTGCGCGCCAGTACGCCAGCACGAGCCGCCCGCGCGGTGCTCGCCGGACCTCGGGTCCGGCCCGGGCAGCGCCCACGAGGCCCACGGCCCACCGCGTGGCGGAGAGCCGAATGGAAGCCTGATACTCACATGCCTGCGCAGACCGCAGACCAGACCCGACCGGCCGAGAAACGACTGACCGTCCTGTCCGGCCCCTCCGGCGTGGGCAAGAGCACCGTCGTCGCCCACCTGCGCCAGGTCAACCCCGACGTGTGGCTTTCGGTGTCGGTGACCACCCGCGCGCCCCGCCCCGGCGAGCGCGACGGGGTCCAGTACCACTTCGTCACCGACGAGGAGTTCGACCGCCTCGTCGCCGAGGACCAGCTCCTTGAGTGGGCCCAGTTCGCGGGCAACCGCTACGGCACCCCGCGCGGTCCCGTCGAGGAGCGCCTCAGCGCGGGGGTCCCCGTCCTGCTGGAGATCGAACTCCAGGGAGCCCGCCAGGTGCGCGAGTCCATGGACGACGCCCTGCACGTCTTCCTCGCACCGCCCTCCTGGGACGAGCTGGTCCGCAGACTGACCGGCCGGGGCACCGAGTCCGACGAGGTGGTCCAGCGCCGACTGGAGGTCGCCAAGGTCGAGCTCGCCGCCGAGAAGGAGTTCGACACCACCCTCGTCAACACGTCCGTACAGGAAGTGTGCGACGAGCTGCTAGCGTTGATGACAGCGCCCAAGGTGTGATAGTCGGGTGCGAATCGGGCCGCGCCGATCTCCGGCGGCGGCCGCATCCGCCCCGTTCCGGGCCTCTAGAACCTTTTCATCCAATCAACGTCACGGCTTTCGACGAGCCGGAGACCGTCCCTGGGGGTAACGAAGTGGCTGGTACCGAGCCCGTCGCCGAAGGCATCACCAACCCGCCGATCGACGACCTGCTGGCGTGCGTCGACAGCAAGTACAGCCTGGTCACCATGGCCTCCAAGCGGGCCCGCCAGATCAACGCCTACTACGCGCAGCTGGGCGAGGGCCTGCTGGAGTACGTCGGCCCGCTGGTCGAGACCCAGGTCCAGGAGAAGTCCCTGTCCATCGCCCTGCGCGAGGTCAAGTCCGGCCTGCTCACCGCCGAGCCGTACGAGGGCAACTGACTCAGCGCCCCGACGGGGCACGCCCTGTCCGGGCGACACCGACCGCGCCCGTCGCACCCCCCACCCGGGGCGTGCGGCGGGCGCGGCCTGGTAGAACTCCATGTGTGAGTGACACAGAATCCGTTCCCCAGGTGGTCCTCGGCGTCGGCGGGGGCATCGCCGCCTACAAGGTGTGCGAGCTGCTGCGCCGACTGACCGAGTCCGGCCACCGCGTCCGGGTCGTGCCCACCGCCGACGCCCTGCGCTTCGTCGGTGAGCCCACCTGGGCCGCCCTGTCCGGCCAGCCCGTCGCCACCGGCGTGTGGGACGAGGTCCACGAGGTCCCGCACGTGCGTATCGGCCAGTCGGCCGACCTCGTCCTCGTCGCCCCGGCCACCGCCAACCTCCTCGCCAAGGCCGCCGCCGGACTCGCCGACGACCTGCTGACCAACACCCTCCTCACCGCGCGGTGCCCGGTCGTGTTCGCCCCCGCCATGCACACCGAGATGTGGGAGCACCCCGCCACCCAGGCCAACGTGGCCACCCTGCGATCGCGCGGAGCCGTCGTCCTGGACCCGGCCGTGGGCCGTCTCACCGGCGCCGACACCGGACGGGGGCGCCTGCCCGACCCCGCCGAACTCTTCGAGGCCGCCCGCCTGGTCCTGCGGCGGGGCGCCACCCGCTCCGACCTGGCGGGCCGCCGTGTGGTCGTCTCCGCGGGCGGCACCCGCGAGGCCATCGACCCGGTCCGCTTCCTGGGCAACCACTCCTCGGGCCGCCAGGGATACGCCCTGGCCCGCACCGCCGCCGCCCGGGGAGCCGACGTGACCCTGGTCGCGGCCAACGTCTCCCTTCCCGACCCAGCCGGGGTGCGCCTGGTGCGCGTGGAGTCCGCGGTGGAGCTGGCCGAGGCCATGGAGGCCGAGCGCACCGGCGCCGACGCCGTGGTCATGAGCGCGGCCGTCGCGGACTTCCGTCCGGTCACCAGCGCGGCCTCCAAGATCAAGAAGTCCGGTGACGCCCCGGCTCCGATCGAACTGGTGGAGAACCCCGACATCCTCGCCGGTCTGGTGGCCTCCCGGACGCGTGAGGGCACAGAGCAGACCATCGTGGGCTTCGCGGCCGAGACCGACGACGTGATCGACAACGGCCGCGCCAAACTGGCCCGCAAGGGCTGCGACCTGCTCGTGGTCAACCAGGTCGGCGGCGGGCGCGCCTTCGGCACCGACGACAACCAGGCGACGGTGCTCGGTTCCGACGGAAGCGCCGTGGACATTCCCACAGGGCCCAAGGAGGACCTCGCCGACCGCGTGTGGGACCTCGTGGTCGAACGACTTCCGGGATGAGCGTCACGGTCGGGGAGGGAACCCCGCCGTACAGCGCGATCCGGGTGAGCGTCACCGTCACCTCGGCAAAACTTCCGCTCGGCGCGCTGGATTCCTACCGCTGAGTACGACAGACTCGTTCGGGTGCCGACGAACGGCTGAGGAGGCCCGCCGCCGCGCATCCGCCCCCACCAGTCCCGTTACAGTGGACCGATAACCAACCGCGTCGGTCGGTATTGCCGTCCCGACACATGTCAGCCAGCAGCCGCTGCAAGGAGTCACTTAACGTGTCCCGCCGCCTTTTCACCTCCGAGTCGGTCACCGAAGGCCATCCCGACAAGATGGCCGACCAGATCAGTGACGCGATCCTCGACGCGATGCTCGCCACCGACCCCGGCAGCCGGGTCGCCGTCGAGACGCTGATCACCACTGGTCAGGTCCACATCGCGGGTGAGGTCACCACTCAGACCTACGTAGACATCCCCGCGATCGTGCGAGAGAAGATCCTCCAGATCGGGTACGACTCGTCCGCCAAGGGTTTCGACGGTGACTCCTGTGGGGTCAACGTCTCCATCGACGCGCAGTCCCCGGACATCGCCCAGGGCGTCGACACCGCCTACGAGGCGCGCGTCGAGCACGAGGACGACGTCCTCAACCGGCAGGGCGCGGGCGACCAGGGCCTCATGTTCGGTTACGCCAACCGTGAGACCCCCGAGCTCATGCCGCTGCCGATCAAGCTGGCGCACTCGCTCTCCGAGCGCCTTTCCGAGGTCCGCCGCAACGGCACCGTCCCCTACCTGCGTCCCGACGGCAAGACCCAGGTCACCGTCGAGTACGAGGGCCAGACCCCGGTCCGGCTGGACACCGTCGTGGTCTCCAGCCAGCACTCGGCGGACATCAACCTGGAGGAGATGCTGACCCCGGACATCCGGGAGCACGTCATCGAGCCCATGGTCGCCGCCTACGGTCTGGACGCGGACGACTACCGCCTCCTGGTGAACCCGACCGGCCGCTTCGAGATCGGCGGCCCGATGGGCGACGCCGGTCTGACCGGCCGCAAGATCATCGTCGACACCTACGGCGGCTACGCCCGCCACGGCGGCGGCGCCTTCTCGGGCAAGGACCCGTCGAAGGTGGACCGCTCCGCCGCCTACGCCACCCGCTGGGTCGCGAAGAACATCGTCGCCGCCGAGCTGGCCGAGCGCGCCGAGGTCCAGGTGGCCTACGCGATCGGCAAGGCCCACCCGGTGGGTGTGTTCATCGAGACCTTCGGCACCGAGAGGGTGGCGCCGGAGCTGATCGAGAAGGCGGTCAAGGAGGTCTTCGACCTGCGTCCCGCCGCGATCGTTCGCGACCTGGACCTGCTGCGTCCGATCTACTCCCGGACCGCCGCCTACGGTCACTTCGGCCGTGAGCTGCCGGAGTTCACCTGGGAGCGCACGGACCGCGCCGCCGCGCTGCGTTCGTTCGTCGGCGCCTAGGAGACGTACCAGTACCGAGGGCGGGTGGCCGTGGGCCACCCGCCCTCGGCCGTGTCCGGGACCCGCCGCATGCCCTACGCACCGTTTGACTACTCTGTGTTATTAATTATGCACAGAAAGTCATTAATGGTGCCATGTGGAGGGGGAACACCATGGCCGTGCCAGCTGCGGTGTCGGCGTTGGGCCTGGCCGCGTTGATCGCGCTGCCCGGACAGCCGGTCCAGACGGACGACGGGCCGGTACCCGGTGCCGGGAGCCTGCACGTCACCGTCCAGGAGCGGTCGGAGGATCGACTGCGCCCGGGCGACCGCGTGGAGTACACCGTCAAGGTGCGCAACGCCGGAGTCGAGGCGCTTCCGGACGCGCGTGTGGTGCAGTTCCTGCCCCCCTCGATGCGTTACGTCTCCGGTGCCCCCGAGGGGGTCGAGGAGGGGCGGGCCGAGTGGGTCCAGCCCCTCGAGCCGGGGGAGCGCGCGGCCCTCACCGTGGTCGGCGAACTCACCGAGGTGCCCGAGGGTGCCCAGCAACCGGTCTCCACCGTCTGCCTGCGCCCCGCCGCGGACGCGTCGCTGTCCTCCTGTGCCTCCGCCGTCCACGAGGTCCAGCGGGTGGTGCCGATGGTCTGGGTGGTGGCCGGGCTGCTCGCCGTGGCCGCCTTCGCGATCGCGGTGGGCGGCTACCTGCGCTATCGGGGCACCCGTGGACCCCGGCCGGAACCGGAGACCCCGAGCAACCACAGCCCGGGTTCGGTGCCCAACCTGCGCACCTTCCCGGGACGGGCGCCCGTCTACCACCTGGATGCCCACAGGTGACCGGGGACTGAGAGGCGGGGCCGGGGAGCACCCCCGGCCCCGCCTCTCGTACGGATCAGTCCAGTTCGGTGCGGCGCCTGCCGACGAACAGGGCGGCGACACCGGCGGCGGTGGTCAGCAGACCGGCGACCGCCGGGACGACCGCGCCCGCACCGGTGACGGGCAGGGTCGGCGGAGCGGTGGGTGGCGCGCTCGGGCCCTCCGACGGGCCGGGTGAGGGAGACGGACTCTCACTCGGGGAGGGCGACGGGCGCGGTGGCTCGCTCGGGCTGGGCGAGGGTGACGGGCTCGGGCTCTCCGACGGGCTCGGGGAGGGCGGGGCGCTCGGGTACCCGGGGGTCGGTTCCGGATATCCGGGGGTCGAATGACCCGGATCCGGTTCCGCGTACCCGTCCGGGGCGTACCCGTGCTTCGGCTCGGACTTCGCCTCCGTCTCCGGATCCGTGTGTGGCCCCGGTTCGGTGTGGCCTCGGCCGTCCTGGGGCTCCGGCTCCGAGTAGCCGTACCCGTAGCCGCCCCGGGGCTCCGGGTCGGCCCGCGGCCGGTCCTCCCGGGTGTCCGCCCCCGGGGCCGCTCCCTCCACTGCTGGATCGGAGTCCGACCGTCCCCCCTCGGTCACGAACCCGCCGTCACTCAGCGGTGCTGGAGCCGGGGCGTCCCACTCGGCCGCCACCGCCGACCCCCACCCCCAGAAGAGCGGGACGGCCACCACCGCCCCCGCCGTCGCGGTGGCCGCGGCCCGCAGGGCGCCCCTGCCGATGGTGCCGAGTCGTGCTTGGTCGCGCCGACTCGACGTCTTGCTGTGATCAGTCATGCACCCATTGTGATCAATCCCGCGCGCGGATGCGCTCATCGGCGCGACAACGAAAGAGGAAAACAGGGCGAGAATCACGAAAGGGGCCGTACCCGAACGGGTACGGCCCCACGTGAGCCCGGCGGCAGAGCCTCAGCTCAACTCGCCCAGTGCCTTCTCGGCCTCGGCCAGCCAGGAACGGCGGGCCTCCAGAGCGGCCTCGTGCTCCTTGACGCGGCGGGCGTCGTTGTTGGCCCTGGCCTTCTCCAACTTGGCCTCAAGGCCGGCGATCGCCGTCGACAGCTGGTCCACGGTGTCCTTCGCGCGGGCCCTCGCCTCGGGGTTCGTGCGCTCCCACTCGGCGTCCTCGGCGCGGCGCACGCCGTCCTCGATCTGCCGGAACGCGCCCTCCAGCTGGTCGCGTACGTCCCGCGGCAGGTCGCCGGCCTCCTCCCAGGCCTCCTGGAAGTCCCGCAGGCGGGCGCGGGCCCGGCGGGGGTCGGTGATACCGGGGATCTCGGCCTTCGCGTCGGCCAGGATCCGCTCCTTGGCCTCCGCGTTCACACGCAGCTCCGCGTCGCGCTCGGCGAAGGTCGCGTTCCGGGCGTCGAAGAACGTGTCCTGTGCGGCCTTGAACCGGGTCCAGAGCTTGTCCTCGCTGGCCCTGTCGGCCCGGCCCGTGGCCTTCCACCGCTGCATCAGGTCGCGGTAGGCGCGTGCGGTGGGCCCCCAGTCGGTGGAGGTGGACAGCCCCTCGGCCTCGGCGACGATGCGCTCCTTCTCGGTGCGCACCCCCTCGCGCTGCTGGTCCAGGTTGGCGAAGTAGGCCTTGCGCCGCTTGGAGAAGGAGTTGCGCGCGGCGGACATCCGCTTCCACAGCGCCTGCTCGGTGGGGCGGTCGGCCCGGGGGGCCTTCTTCCACTCCTCGATGAGCTGGAGCATCCGCTCGCCGCCGGACTTCCAGTGAGTGGTCTCCGTGGCGACCCGCTCGGCCTCCGCGACGATCCGCTCCTTGACCTCGCGGGCCTGGCCCCGGGCCTCCTCCTGCGCCTGCTTCTGCTCGACCTTGCGCTCCTCGGCGCGGCCGGACAGCGCGTCCAGTCGGCCGATGAGCGAGTCGAGGTCACCGACCGCGTTCGCGTCCGTGATCGTGGAGCGCAGCTTGTCGATGGTGGTCATCGCGGTGGAGGCGGACAGGTCGGTGCTGCGGAGCCGCTTCTCCAGCAGCTCCACCTCGGTGACCAGAGAGTCGTACTTGCGCCGGAAGAAGGCCAGGGCCTCCTCCGGGGCGCCCGCCTGCCACGATCCGACGACCCGTTCGCCTTCACCTGTGCGCACGTAGACCGTGCCGTCATCGTCTACGCGGCCCCAAGGGTCCGTGGTCACCGTGTCCTCCTGCTGTCATGAACCCGGCCGGTCGCGGTCGGGTTCGGGTCGTCGCGGCGGTACCGCGCCTGTTCGTGATGGGAACCACCGTGCACCAGCACGATATCCATACGATTCGGCGGACAACGACGCGCCGTGTCTCACGTCAACGCAGTTCGGGGGTTCTGGTCCCGCTGCCGTGCCGTCGGCCGGGCCCGTCTCCCGCCTCGGAAGAGGAGGCGCAGGTCGAGGGCCTCGATCAACTCGACGACGCTGACCAATATGGCACTACCGCGCGCCCAGGCAAAGAGCAGGGGCGCGCGCGGTGATCGAATGGTGATCAAACGCGTTCTCGGACGAACCCGCCGGTTCGCCCGCCCTGACCCGGCTCGGTAGGCTCTGCGGCCAGGGGACCCGTGCTCCGGCCGAGGTCGGAGGGTTCCCGGACAACCGAAGCCACCAGGACAGGACGACCAGCCGTGCTCATCGCCGCGCTTCCCACCGGGCCCCTCTCCGCGAACTGCTACGTGCTCGCACCCGCGCCCGGCGGCGCCTGCGTCATCGTCGACCCGGGCCAGGGCGCGGCTCCACAGGTCGCCAAGGCCCTGGCCGAACACGACCTCACACCGGCCGCGATCCTGCTCACCCACGGCCACTTCGACCACGTCTGGTCGGCCGCCGAACTCTGTGAACTGCACGACGTACCGGTACACCTGCACGGCTCCGACCGCGGTCTGCTCACCGAACCGGCCGCGGGCGTCGACGCGGGATTCGCCGCGCAGCTCGAGATGCTCCTGGGCCCCGGCCCCTTCAGCGAACCGGATCAGCTGGTCGAGGTGACGGACGGCCAGAGCCTGACTCTGGGCGGGATGGAGTTCACCGTCGAGCACACCCCCGGCCACACCCCCGGATCGGTCGTCTACCTCACGAGCACCGGGGACGGGGTACCGGTCATGTTCGCCGGGGACCTGGTCTTCGCGGGGTCGATCGGACGCACCGACTTCCCCGGCGGCGACGGCGAGGCGATGAACGCGAGCCTCGCCCGCACCGTCCTCGGACGCGGCGACGACACCCAGATCCTGCCCGGCCACGGACCCGCCACCACGGTGGAGCGAGAGCGCACCACCAACCCGTACCTGCGCGGGGTCACGGGCTGACCCCCGCCCGCCGTCGTATTCCGGGGGCCCGGCCGGTGCCGTTGGCGGTAGGATTCCAGTTGTTCAAGGGGCGACGCCCCGCCCCCCGCCGGACCCGGTCTCGGGCTCCCCGGCATCCTCGCTCAGCCGCGTAGTTAGTGGACTTGGTAACTCATGCATCGTTACAGGACTCATTCGTGTGGTCAGCTCCGTAAGGAGCACGTCGGGCAGCAGGTGCGCCTCTCTGGCTGGGTGCACAACCGCCGGGATCTCGGTGGGCTGCTCTTCGTCGACCTGCGCGACCACTACGGTGTCACGCAGCTCATGGCCCGCCCCGAGTCCCCGGTGTTCGAGGAGCTCAGCCGCATCTCCAAGGAGTCGGTGATCCAGGTCACCGGCGTCGTGGCGGCCCGCAGCGCGGAGAACGTCAACCCGAACCTGCCCACCGGTGAGATCGAGATCGAGGCCACCGACGTGGAGGTCCTCGGCACCACCGAGGAACTGCCGCTGACGGTCTTCCCCGAGGACAACACCTCCGAGGAGCGACGTCTCACCTACCGCTTCCTCGACCTGCGCCGAGAGCGCATGCACCGCAACGTCATGCTGCGCTCGCAGGTGGTGGCCTTCATCCGTCAGAAGATGACGGAGCTGGGCTTCAACGAGTTCCAGACCCCCATCCTCACCAGCTCCAGCCCCGAGGGCGCCCGCGACTTCCTGGTGCCCTCCCGCCTGCACCCGGGTGAGTTCTTCGCCCTCCCGCAGGCCCCCCAGCAGTTCAAGCAGCTGCTGATGATCGCCGGGTTCGACCGCTACTTCCAGATCGCGCCCTGCTTCCGCGACGAGGACAGCCGCGCCGACCGCTCGCCCGGCGAGTTCTACCAGCTCGACGTCGAGATGAGCTTCGTCGAGCAGGAGGACGTCTTCGAGGTCATCGAGAGCGTCATGACCGACGTCTTCCGCGCGTTCTCCACGGACTGGGAGATCACCTCGCCCTTCCCGCGCGTCGCCTACCGCGACGCGCTGGAGTGGTACGGCACCGACAAGCCCGACCTGCGCGTGCCGATGAAGATGCTCGACGTCACCGCGCTCTTCGACAAGACCGACTTCCGTGCCTTCGCGGGCAAGAAGGTCCGGGCCCTGGCCGTCCCCCGGGTGGGCGACAAGCCGCGCAAGTTCTTCGACGGGATCGGCGACTTCGCCGTCGAGCAGGGCGCCAAGGGCCTGGCCTGGCTGAAGGTCGGCGAGAACGGTGAGCTCACCGGGCCCATCGCCAAGTTCGTCACCGAGATCAGCGACGACCTGCTCCAGACCCTGGACGCCGGTCCCGGGTACGGCCTGTTCTTCTGCGCCAGCGAGGACGAGGCGGAGATCAACCGGATCATGGCACCGGTCCGCGTCGAGGCCGGGCGCCGCGCCGACCTCGCCGAGGAGAAGGTCTACCGCTTCTGCTGGATCGTGGACTTCCCGATGTTCGAGCGCTCCGACGAGGGCCACGTCGAGTTCAGCCACAACCCGTTCTCCATGCCCCAGGGCGGGATGGACGCGCTGGAGAACAAGGACCCGCTGGACATCCTCGCCTGGCAGTACGACATCGTCTGCAACGGCGTGGAGCTGTCCTCCGGCGCGATCCGGAACCACTCGCCCGAGATCATGTACAAGGCCTTCGACATCGCGGGCTACGACAAGGACGCGGTCGAGGCCGAGTTCGGCGGCATGCTCAAGGCGCTCAAGTTCGGCGCCCCGCCGCACGGCGGCATCGCCCCTGGCATCGACCGGATCGTCATGCTCCTCGCGGACGAGCCCAACATCCGCGAGACCATCGCCTTCCCGCTGAACCAGAACGCCCAGGACCTCATGATGGGCGCTCCGGCGGTCGTCTCCGAGCAGCAGCTGCGTGACGTGCACATCCGCACGGTGCTCCCGGAGCAGAAGAAGAAGTAGCCGAGTCGGCCCCGGGACACGGGGCCGCCGGACACGAGGCGTCGGCCACCGGAACCCTCCGGTGACCGGCGCCTCTCCCTTATTGCCTGGACCCTCTCTTCTCCGCGTTGTTAGCCTGGGCCCGTGCAGTACCTCTACTTCCTGTAATCCGAGCCGAGGCGCCCGCCCGCCACGACGTGGCCGCGGGTGCCGGACGTGTGTCCTGACCCCTTCCGGGTCATCCCGTCTGCTCGAGGAGCTCACACGCGCCCCGCCGTCGAACCGAGTTCGCGTTCCGGCCGGGCGGAGCTCGGTTCGGAGGTACCTTGACCGCCCTCACACCCGTTTCCGGCCTGCCCGCCGGAGAACGGGCCCAACTCACCGCGACCGGTGTCCACCTCGCCCGCGGCGGCCGCCCCGTCCTGTCCGGCGTCGACATGACCGTCACACCCCGTTCCCGGTGGGGTGTGGTCGGCGAGAACGGCCGTGGCAAGTCGACCCTCCTGCACGTCCTGACCGGTGCGCTCGTCGCGGACTCCGGTCAGGTGCGAAGCGTCGGCACGCTCGGCGTCGCCGAACAGGAGATGACCGTCGCGGACGGCCGCACCGTCGGCCACCTGGTCGACACCGAACTCGCCGACGCCCGCGCGGCCCTGGCCGCGCTCGACGCCGGCGCGGCGGGGCTGGCCACCGGGGACCCGAAGGCCGCCGAGCACTACGCCGAGGCTCTGGCCGCGGCCGAGGTCCTGGACGCCTGGGACGCCGACCGTCGGGTCGACCTCGCCCTGGAGCACCTCGGAGCCGTCACCGACCGGTCCCGGCCCCTGGCGGAGCTGTCCGTGGGCCAGCGCTACCGGGTCAGACTCGCCTGTCTGCTCGGCGCCACCCGTGACTTCCTCCTCCTGGACGAGCCCACCAACCACCTGGACGCCGCCGGGCTCGACTTCCTCACCGACAGGCTGCGGGGGCATCCGGGCGGTGTGGTGCTGGTCAGCCACGACCGCGCCCTGCTGTCGGACGTGGCCACGACCGTGCTCGACCTCGACCCGAGCCGGGACGGCGAGCCGCGCGTCTTCGGCGGGGGGTTCGCCGGATACCAGGAGGGCAGGCGCGCCGAGCGGGAGCGCTGGGAGCAGGAGTACGAACAGCAGCGCGCCGAGCACGCCCGGCTCACCCGGGACCTGTCCGAGGCCCAGAACCGGCTTGTCAGCGGTTGGCGGCCGGAGAAGGGCACCGGAAAGCACCAGCGGGCGACCCGAGCGCCCGCCCTGGTCCGCGCCGTCCACCGGCGCCGGGACGACCTGGAGGCGCACGCGGTCACCATGCCGCCGCCTCCCATGCTGTTCCGGTTCCCGGAGCTGCCCGCACGCCCGGGAGCGAACCTGCTGCGGGCCGAGGAGGTCCGCGTCGAGGGGAGGCTGGACCTGCCGGTCACGCTCACTCTGGAGTCGGGCACGAAGCTGGTCGTCACCGGGCCCAACGGCGCGGGCAAGTCGACCCTGCTGTCCGTACTGACCGGGCGGACCGAACCGACCGCGGGAGCCGTGCGGACCGCGCGCGGCGCTCGGGTGCTGCTCCTGGAACAGGAGTCGCCGTCGGCCGGTGCGCGGCGGGCCCACGACGTGTTCGCCGCGTACCAGGGCCGCCTCGTCAGTGAGGGGGTCCTGGGGGAGGACGAGACGGTCTCCCTGAACGCCCTGGGGCTCCTCTCGTCCGCCGACGCGGGCCGACCGGTGCGGGAGCTGTCGACGGGCCAGCAGCGCAGGCTCGACCTGGCGCTCGCACTGGCCTCGCGGCCGCACGTGCTGCTGCTCGACGAGCCGACCAACCACCTGTCGATCCCGCTGGTCGAGGAACTCACGGAGGGACTCGGCGCGACCCGCGCGGCGGTGGTCCTGGCCACCCACGACCGTCAGCTGCGGCGGGACACGGGGGCCTGGGAACGGCTCGACCTCGGGGCCACCGAAACGGTCGCGGAGGCCGCGCTCGGATAGTGGCCGACCGGTGGCGGTGCGCGCAACGTCGCGCGCACCGCCACCGGCGGCGTCAGCGGGTCAGGGTTTGGTGGCGCCGCAGCGCTGGCAGCAGATGTCCTCGTCCTCGGGATTGCTGTGGGTGCAGAGCCGACAGGTCCAGTCGCAGACGGCGTCGCGAAGGGGGGCTCCCGTCAGGGCACGGACGCGTTCAGGGTGCATGGTGAGTCCTCGGGGTGGGATGACGAGTTCTCGACTGACCAGTTCGGTGCCCGTAATGACCCCGCTTTGAACGTGCCACATTCGGCCAGAAAGTGAAAATAGGTGTTTATCAGGTCAAAAACCTCGTCCGTAATGCGGAAGAGGTCGACACGCGGATGCGGCCGGGCCCGTCATCCCCTACCGTTGGGGGCGAATCACCCTCCCACGCCGAGGTACGCACGTGTCCGGGAGTGAACACGGAGCGTCGACGGGGCCCGTCCCAAAAGAGGGCGCCGTGGGAGCGGAGTGCATTTCTGCCCCGCCGAGTCACACGAGCGTAACGATTCACGCCCTGGGGTCGGTAGGTTACGGCCTTCCGGAGTGGAACCGGCCGCGACCCCATCACGTTGATGGACCATGAGGGTCCGTGTTCGACGAGGTTACGCAGCCGACGGGAGGCGGCGCCGGTGAGCCGGCCTCGGTTCCCTCCCCGGACCGGTCGCGTTCCGGACACTACAATGAGCCGAATCGGTACGTTCCAGGGGTGACCGCGCCTGACGCGGGTGTGACGTCCGAGCCGACATGAGGATGAGTCATACGTGAACGGAAAACGCGCTTCAGGCGGTGGCTCCGGGGACGCACTCGCGGAGGCGTTCCGGCATGCCCCCGAGCCCATGGCGGTCACCGGGACCGACGGCGCGATCCAGCACGCCAACCGCGCGCTCACCGAGCTCTTCGGCAGGGACGCCGCCGAGCTCACCGGACGCCCCTGGTTCGAGCTCCTGGACTCCGCTGACGTCGAACAGGGCACCAGAGCCCACCATGACGCGCTCGCCGGGACTTGGCACCGCCGTTCCCGACTGCGCCTGGCCGTCACCGACAAGTCCTCCAGACTGGCGGAGGTCCGGCTCCGCCCCGTCGACGGCGACGTCGACCTCGTGCCCGACGACCCCTCCGCCCCGGCCGTGGTCGTCCTCCTGCACGTGCTCTCCACCGAGGAGACCGACCTTCGGGTGGTCGGCGAGCTGCGCACGGACAACTCCGACTCCGTCCTGTGGAGCCTGGACCTGAGTAACGGGCGCCTGCGCGAGCTCTTCGGACCCACCCCGCTGGGCGGGCTCCTGGCCGGGAACGACCGCGATCTGGAACGGATCCTCGAACGCATCCATCCCGACGACAACGCCCGCGTGCGCGACGCCATGGCGGCCTCGTTCACCGGTCGGGACTACGAGCAGCGCTTCCGGATCTTCGACCGCCTCGGCGACGAACGCTCCCTGCACGTGCGGGCCCGCTTCGTGCCCGGCCAGCCCGACCGGCTGGTCGGGATCATCGACGACGTCACCGAACACGTCCAGCTGGTGCGCCGCCTGGCCGACCGCCGCCGCACCGAGGCCGAACACGGCCGTCTGGTCACCGAACTCTCCTCCAAGCTCGTCTCCGCCACCACCGTCGACAAGGTGATGGACCTGCTCAGCGAGGAGTTCCTGCCGATCTTCGGCGGTGTCTACGCCCTGGCGCTGTACGTCGAGGAGGGCCTGCTGCGCACCTCGCCCAGCGCCCGGGAGCGCGGAAACACCCACCGCATAGATGGTCGACGGGCCGACGACACCGACTTCCCCATGGGCGCGGTCATCCAGGACCGCCAGCCCCGGTTCTTCGAGAGCCGCGCCGAGATCGCCAGCCGCTTCCCGGCCGCCGTCGACCTCATGCGCTCGGCCCGCGGCCAGGCCTGGGCCACCGTCCCGATCTTCGGTGACGGCAAGATCGCCCTCGGCGTGTGGCAGATGGTCTGGGACCGGCCCCACCACGCCAGCCGCGACGAACGCGCCCTCATGCTCACCTTCGCGGGGCTGGCCGGACAGGCGCTCCAACGGATCAAGGCCCAGCAGGCCGAGCTGGAACTGGCCGACGCCGTCCAGCGCCGCATGCTGCCCCGCCAGGTGGCGAGCTTCCCGGACATGGACATCGCCACCAAGTACCTGCCCTCGCGCGCCGAGTGGCGTATCTGCGGTGACTTCTACGACGTCATCGAGCTCCCCGACAACAAGGTGGGCCTCCTGGTCGGGGACGTGCAGGGCCACGGCGTGGAGGCGGCCGCCGCCATGGGCCAGATCCGTGTCGCCTTCCGCGCCTACGCCAGCAACCAGTCCGACCCGGGCGTCGTCCTGGGGGAGACCAACCGGCTGCTCACCGAGACCGGCGAGATCGTCTTCGCCACCTGCGGCTACCTCGTGGTGGACCGGGCGAGCGGGGTCATGCAGGCCGCCTGGGCGGGCCAGCCGCCAGCGGTGCTCGCCACCCAGGGCACCTACGAGCTGTGGTCGCCCGAGACCGGACCGCCCCTGGGCGTGCTCGCGGACACCGAGTACACCGTCACCACCCGGGTCCTGGCGCCCGGCACCACGCTGCTGCTCTGCTCCGACGGGCTCGTCGAGAGCTCCGACGTCACCATGCAGGACGGGCTGGCCCAGGTGGGGGAGGCGCTCGCCCAGCACGGGGAGGACCCCAACGCCGCCGCGCAGGTCCTGGCCGAGATGGCTCCGGCGGGTCGGGGCGACGACATCGCCCTGCTCATCACCCGGATGATCCCGCGCGCCACGCCCCCGCCCGAGCAGGCCGAGAGCCCCGAGAACATCTCCGTCCACCAGGGCTGAGACCGGCGCCTCGGGCCCGGCCACGGACGCGCCGGTCCTCGCCTACCCTGGGTGTGTGTCCGAAACACTGTTCGACGATGCCGGGGCCGAGGCCGCCAAGGGGCAGGAGCCGCTGGCCGTACGCATGCGGCCGCGTACCCTCGACGAGGTCGTGGGCCAGCGCCACCTTCTGGGCGAGGGCAGCCCGCTGCGCCGCCTGGTCGAGGACGACGCGCCCATGTCCGTGTTCCTGTGGGGGCCGCCGGGAACGGGAAAGACCACCCTGGCCACCGTGGTCAGCCGCGTCACCCGGCGCAGGTTCGTGGAGCTCTCGGCGGTCAACGCCGGGGTGAAGGACGTGCGCGCGGTCGTGGAGGAGGCCAAGCGCCGCATGGGCATGAACGGCACACGCACCCTGCTGTTCGTGGACGAGGTGCACCGCTTCAACAAGACCCAGCAGGACGCCCTGCTGCCCGCGGTGGAGAACCGCTGGGTCAGCTTCATCGGCGCCACCACCGAGAACCCCTTCTTCTCCGTGGTCAGCCCGCTGCTGTCCCGGTCGCTGCTGCTCTCACTGGAGTCCCTGGACGACTCCGACATCAGGGCCCTGGTCGACCGGGCGCTGATCGACGAGCGCGGGCTGGACGGCAGGTACACCCTCACCGAGGAGGGCGCCGAGCACCTCATCCGGCTGGCAGGGGGAGACGGCCGACGCTCACTCACCTACCTGGAGGCGGGGGCCCTCGTCGCAGGGCCACCCTCCGCCGAGGGCCCGGTGGAGATCACCGCCGAGCACGTCGAGCGAGCCGTGGACCGCCACGCCGTGCGCTACGACCGCTCCGGAGACCAGCACTACGACGTCATCAGCGCCTTCATCAAGAGCATGCGCGGCTCCGACCCGGACGCCGCCCTGCACTACCTGGCCCGCATGATCGAGGCGGGGGAGGACCCCCGCTTCATCGCCCGGCGCCTGGTGGTGCACGCCAGCGAGGACGTCGGCATGGCCGACCCCACCGCCCTCCAGACCGCCGTCGCGGCCGCCCAGGCGGTGGAGCTGATCGGGCTGCCCGAGGCCCGGATCAACCTCGCCCAGGCGGTCATCCACATCAGTCTGGCCCCCAAGTCCAACGCGGTGATCACCGCCATCGACGAGGCCATGGGCGACGTCCGCGCGGGCCGGGCCGGTCCCGTCCCGGCCCACCTGCGTGACGCCCACTACAAGGGCGCCGCCGACCTCGGGCACGGCAGGGGGTACCGCTACGCGCACGACCACCCGGGCGGGGTGGCCCCGCAGCAGCACGCCCCCGAGGGGCTCACCGAACGCGAGTACTACCGCCCCACCCAGCACGGTGCCGAACGTCGCTTCACCGAGATCCTCCAGAAGATCAGGAGCGTCCTCAAGAGCGAGGGTTAGGGGGTGGTTGTGGATCCCCCGCCCACCCCTCGCCCGCCACCACCCTCAACGGACGCCTGCGGCGCGGTGCCTTCCCTCTTCGTCGCCCTCCACCGCCCTCAACGGATGCCTGCGGCGCGGTGCCCTCGCGTCACCACCAGCCCGCCCCTCGCCGCACCGACGAAGCTCGCACAGCCAACCCCCGGGCGGGCCCCGCTGTGCGACTCTGCGGAGCCTGCGTAGCAGCGCACTGCAGGGGCAGCTTCGCTCCACAGCTCGCGAAAGATGGCCGGGACCCTCTGTGTGGGACTGCGGAGCCTGCGTAGCGGTGCAGTAGGGGAGACGGACACTCGTATCGATGGGTCTCCGCCGCCAACCGGCGACGGCATCCAAGAAACACGCCCTGGACGCACGACGGCCCCGGCGCGGTGCGCCGGGGCCGTGTCACCGGGGGCGGTTGCGACCGCCCCCGGCTCAGTCGGAGAACAGCTCCACGACCTCCACCACCTCACGGGGCCCGTCACCCTCCTGCTCCTCCGCGAAGGTGATCTCCACGATCATCACCGGCCCCCAGGACAGGTGGTCGACGAAGTCGCTCCCGCTCAGGTCCCAGGTGCCGCGCGCCTCCTCGTCGAGGAAGACGTGCTCGGGAGCGGCGCAGAAGCGGGCGCACTTCACCTCGGCGTCGGACCTGATCACCGCCTCACCCGGATCGCCCGCCTCCTGCCACTGCTCCGCCCAGGCCTCGTGGCTCGGGATGCCCTGATTGCGCGGGATCTCGTCGTCCCGAGTGACCGGTGTGTACACCCAGGTCCGCTCCTCCACCCCCGCCTCCGGCTCCTCCTGTTCCGAGGGGTCGAACCGCACCACCAGCGTGCCCGGGGCCTCCTCCTCCGCGGGCTCGGACTCAGGGGCCTCCGAGGCCTCGTCGGCGACCGGGTCGGCCTCGGCGCCGTCGCCGACCATCTGCGACAGGCCCCAGACACCGCCGCCGACCAGCACGGCCGCGACCGAGGCTGCGCCCGCCAGGAAGAGGGTGCGGGTGGGACGGTGGTTGCCCATCCTGCCCTCCAACCGGATCACTTCGGGCACCCGGGCGGGCGGCTCCACCGCGTGCCACTCGCGTTCGAGGAGGCGGCTGATCTCCTCGCGTCCGCCGGTCGGGGCGTCACCCTCCTCCGCGCCCTCCGCGTGCCACACGGCGATGACCGCTCCGGTCACCTCGCGCAGGCTGGGCCGACGGTCCGGGTCGGGATCCAGGGCGCGCCCCACGACCGGGCGCAGACCCTGCGCGAGCCCGTCCAGGGCGAAGTCCCCGGCGGCCACCCGCTCGGCGATCTCCTCGGGCTCACCGGGGCCGAAGGGCAGACGCCCGGTCCCCGCGAAGGCCACGACGGCGCCCCAGGCGAACACGTCAGCCGCGGGCGACGGCGCCCCGCCCCGGTACCGCTCGGGGCTCAGCCAGGTGGCACCCGAGCCGCGCAGCCGCTCCGCCTTCGGGGCGATCGCGCACTCCATGATGTGCGGCCCGTGCGACTCCAGCAGGATCTCGCTGGGACGCAGCGATCCATGGGACACCCCGCGGGCGTGCAGGGCCGACAACCCCTCTGCCAACGCGGTGGCCAGCGCGATCAGCTTCCCGACCCCGACACCGCCACGCCTGGTCACGTAGTGGGACAATCGCTGCCCTGCCAGGTAGGGCATGGACAGCCACGGCGGGTTGGCGTCCGGGTCGAAGGCGAGCGGCACGACGACCCGTTCGGGGTCGACCTGTGACAGGTTGCGCAACCTCCGAGCCAGCGCGGGGTAGACGTCGGGGGACTCCAGTTCGGGGGACCGGAGCAGCTTCACGGCGACGAGGCGGTCGCCGGCGGTGGTGGAGGCGGTGTCCACTGCGGCGTACACGGTGCCGGTGGAACCCTGCCCCAGTCGTCCGAGGACGAGGTAGGGGCCGATCCGCGACGGGTCGTCCGGGTAGAGGGGTGCCAGGTCCGGGGGTACCAGTACGGAGATCTCACGCGGAGAACGGGGGCTCATGGGTGTCCTGTCGGTGCTTCTGGGCCAGCGAGGGGCTGCGGGGCGTGCCCTGGTGTCCGGACATCGTAGTGAAGAACCATCTCTGCGGTGATTCTCGCCGACGCCCGCCGGTCCGTCGATCCCCGAGGGTCCCGAACCGGACGTCTCGGACACGTGACCGTTCCCACCGCCTGCCACACCGTGGCGCGCCCACGCGTGCCGACACCGGACGCGATAGGGTCGGCCGAAACCAGCCGCCCCGGCCCTCAGTGGCAGCGGCGGCGGACGCGGATCGGGAGCCCCGACCCGGCGCGATCGCTGGCCCCCGTACCCCGCCCCAAGGTGTCCGGTGCGCGCCCGAGCGCGCGCGGGGACCGTTCGCACACCCTCGAAGCAACCCTCTATCTGCCCTACGGAGCCTTCATGCTGACCGGAGGAGAGGTCGCCGCGCTCGTCGCAGCGGTGGTCTGGGCGGTGCTGGCCACGTTCATGTGCGTGGCGCTCGTCAAACTGATCAAACTCATCAACGAGACCACCAAGGTCGTCTCCGAGGTGGGGGACCGGACCCCGCCGCTGCTGGACGACGTGGCCTCCACGGTGGAGCGCACCAACACGTCACTGGAGCGGGTCGAGGAGATCACCGCCAACGTCCAGGCCTCCTCGGAGGACGTGTCCACCATGACCGCCCTCACCCGGTCGGTGTTCACCGGCCCGCTGGTGAGGATCGCCTCGTTCTCCTACGCCGTCCGTCAGGTCCTGGGCCGCCGCAAGGCCCTGGCCGTGATGCGCGGCCGCAAGCGGAGGGAGAACCGGTGATCGGACGACTGTTCTACATCGCGGCCGGGGCCGCGATCGGCGGCTACGCGGTGCACCGGGTGCACCGGGCCCGCCGGGCCATGACGCCCGGGGGCATCGCCGACCGGGTCGAGGGCCGGGTCAGCGAGTACCGGGGCGCCCTCCAGGAGCTCAACGAGGACCTCGCGGAGGCGGTCCGGGAGGAGGAGGCTGAGCTGCTGCGCCGCTACGCGCCCCAGTCCCGCTCCCTGCGCTCCTCGGACCCTGAGCCGAGGGGACTCCGCGACCGCGGGTAGCGGCTGGCCGTAATGGGCACAACCTGGGGCAACGAGGGGAACCGCGCGGGCGTCGCATCCGTCGGATCGTTACGTCGCAATCGCGAACCGATGCTCTCGGATGCGCGTCTGTAGGGTTGACGAACCAGTGCAACACGTGAGGAAGCGCCATGTACCCGCCACAGCCGCCCCAGGGTCCCTACTCCGGTGGTCAGGACCCCTACAACCAGGGACAGCCCGGCTACCCCGGCGTCCCGCAGGGACCGCCCAAGATGCCCGGGACCGCGATCACCGTGCGCGTGCTGATGTTCATCGGCGGCGTGTGCGGACTGCTCTTCGGCGGCCTCGTCCTGTTGATGGGGCTGATGGCCGGCGGTGACAACGAGTTCGGCCAGGCCTTCGCCGAGGGCGTGCAGGAGACCGGGGTCAACATCGACGCCGCCGAGGTCGTCGCCGTCATGGCGATCCTGGGCGGGGTCATGTTCGTGTACGGCCTCGTCTCCACCGCCCTGGCCTCGTTCATGGGTCGGCGCAGCGGCGGCATCCTCTGGTCGATCGTCGTCTTCCAGGCCCTGGCCGCCCTCCTGTTGCTCGTCAACATCTTCACCGGCGCCATCGGGTCGTTCATCCCGCTGCTCTTCGCGATCGGCATGATCGTCCTGATGGTGGTCCCGGCGACCCGCGCGTACTACAAGCCCGCGCCCGCCGGTCACTACCCCGGTTACTGAGATCCGGGGCGCAACACCCGCCCCGGCACCGCTCTCTCCGGGTCTGTCCCTGTCGAGATCCTCCCGCTGTCCACACGCTCCCTCAGAGAGGACCAAGGTGTACCCCACGCCTCCCTCAGGCCCCCAGCAGCCCTACGGCCAGGGCCACCCGCCCCAGCACCCGCAGGGTCCGCCGCAGCACCAGCAGGGCGGCTACGGCTACCCCCAGCAGCCGATGCAGCACGGCCACGGACCCGGCCAGCCCTACGGAGCGCCCGGCGCCCCGCCTCCGCAGTTCCACGGTTCGCCCGGCGCCCCCGACACGATGCCCGGCCCGGCGACCACGGTCCGCGTGCTGATGTTCATCGGCGGTCCGGTCGGCATCCTCCTCGGTCTGATCATCGGGGTGTTCGTCGCGCTCGGCGTGGGCGTGGGCGCGGCGGCCGGGACCGCGTCCGAGGCGAGCGGTGCCGAGGTCGCCGGGATGGTGGGAGTCCTTGGCGCCCTCGGAGCCTTCTTCGCTCTGATCCCCCTGGTCTACGGCATCGTCTCGACGACGCTCGCCGCCAGGATGGGCAAGCGCACGAAGGGCCTCTTCTGGGGCGTCGTCGTGTTCAACATCGTCTCCGCGCTCCTGCTGGTCCTCAACCTGGTCAGTGCGCTCGCCATGGAGGGTGCGCCCACCTCCCTGCTCCCGCTGGCCTTCCACGCCACGATGACCGGGCTCATGTTCGCCCCGAGGGTGCGTCAGTTCTACGGCGCCTGAGGCGCCTCGTCACGGCCCGCCGACCCGGCGGGAGAACCGTGACCTCCGATGAGGGGCCCGGCGGGAGACCGCCGGGCCCCTCGGCGTTCCCGCACCCGGCCCGGAGCCCTCGCGCGCGGCCCATCGGGGATGCGTCGGTGGCCAGCGGCGATAGCCTTGGAATGGCCGACCGCCGCCGTTGTCATCAACGGTGCGGGTCCTCGGCGGCCACTGCAAACCATGCGCGCAGACGTGGCGGTCCCCTCTACGATGGGCCCCTACCGACCACGCGTGACCACGGTCCCACCCAGGGACAACCCCGCCGCCACCGGGCGGCGGAGCCAAGCACAGGAGGGCATCAATGGAGACGGCAGAGATCGCGCGCCGCTTCCTCAGTTTCTTCGAGAAGAACGGACACACCGTGGTGCCCTCGGCAAGCCTGATCGCCGAGGACCCCACGCTGCTGCTGGTGCCAGCAGGCATGGTCCCCTTCAAGCCCTACTTCCTGGGTCAGCGCACACCCTCCTACGACACCGCCACCAGCGTCCAGAAGTGCATCCGGACCAAGGACATCGAGGAGGTCGGCAGGACCTCCCGTCACGCCACCTTCTTCCAGATGCTGGGAAACTTCTCGTTCGGTGACTACTTCAAGGAGCGGGCGATCCCGCTGGCGTGGGAGCTCGTCACCACCCCGGTGTCCGAGGGCGGATTCGGGATCGACCCCGACAAGCTGTGGGTGACCGTCTACCTCGACGACGACGAGGCCGCGTCGATCTGGCGCGACAAGGTCGGTGTCCGCCCCGAGCGCATCCAGCGCATGGGCATGGACGAGAACTACTGGGACATGGGAGTGCCCGGTCCCTGCGGCCCCTGCTCCGAGATCTTCTACGACCGCGGCCCCGAGTACGGCGTCGAGGGCGGTCCCGAGGCGGACGAGAACCGCTACATCGAGATCTGGAACCTCGTCTTCATGCAGTACGAGCGGGGTGAGGGCTCCGGCAAGGACTACCCGATCCTCGGCGAACTGCCCAGGAAGAACATCGACACCGGTCTCGGTCTGGAGCGCCTCGCGGCGGTCCTGCAGGGCGTCGACAACATCTACGAGACCGACATCATCGGCCGCGTGCTGCACCGCGCCGCCGAGCTGACCGGCACCGCCTACGGTGACGACCACGACCAGGACGTCATGCTCCGCGTGGTCGCCGACCACGTGCGCAGCGCCGTCATGCTCGTCGGCGACGGCGTCAAGCCCGGCAACGAGAAGGCCGGGTACGTCCTGCGCCGCATCCTTCGCCGTTCGATCCGCAACCTGCGGCTGCTCTCGGGCACCGACTCCTTCTTCCTGCACGACCTGACCGCGGTCAGCATCGACGCGATGAAGGACATCTATCCGGACCTGCTCGACAAGGCCGACGTCATCCACGGCGTGGTCGACAACGAGGAGCGCAACTTCGCGGACACCCTCCGCGCGGGCACCACGCTCTTCGGCCGCGCCGCCGAGCGCACCCGCGCCGCGGGCGGTACCGAGTTCTCGGGTGTGGACGCCTTCCAGCTCCACGACACCTACGGCTTCCCCATCGACCTCACCCTGGAGATGGCGGCCGAGCAGGGTCTGAGCGTGGACGAGGGCGCCTTCCGCGAACTCATGCAGCGCCAGAAGGACACCGCCAAGGCCGACGCCAAGGCGAAGAAGCTCGGCAACGCCGACATCTCGCTCTACGCGCAGATGCACGAGAACGCCGGCAACACCGAGTTCCTGGGCTACACCGAGGCCGAGAGCGACTCCCACGTCAAGGGCATCGTCGTTGACGGCGAGGGCGTCCCCGCCGCGCGCGCGGGCGACAAGGTGGAGATCGTCCTGGACCGCACCCCGTTCTACGGGGAGAGCGGAGGTCAGCTCGCCGACACCGGAACCCTGACCGTCGACGGGCGCGGCGTGGTGGACGTCGAGGACGTCCAGAAGCCGCTCCCGGGCCTGTTCGTGCACCGGGGCACCGTCCGCTCCGGAGAGATCGTCCTGGACGACACCGTGCACGCGGAGATCGACACCGGTCGCCGCCACGCCATCGAACGGTCCCACTCGGCCACCCACCTGATCCACTCGGCGCTGCGCAACGCGATCGGCCCCTCCGCCGGACAGGCCGGTTCGGAGAACCGCCCCGGCCAGCTGCGGTTCGACTTCACCGCCGACAACGCGCTGGGCGGCCAGCGCCTGGCCGAGGTCGAGGAGGAGGTCAACACCGTCCTCGCCGGTGACATCGCGGTCCAGACCGAGGAGAGGAGCCTGGACGAGGCGCTCAGGATGGGCGCCCTGGCCATGTTCGGGGAGAAGTACGGCGACCGCGTCAGGGTCGTGGAGATGAGCGACTACTCGGTCGAGCTCTGCGGCGGCACGCACGTCGGTTCCACCGCCAAGCTCGGCATCGTCAAGCTGCTGGGGGAGTCCTCCATCGGTTCGGGCGTGCGCCGCGTCGAGGCGGCCGTGGGCGTGGACGCCTTCAGGCGCCTGTCCAAGGAGTCGGCCCTGGTCGGTCAGCTCTCCGAGCAGCTCAAGACGCCGCGCGAGGAACTGCCCGAGCGGATCGACACGATGGTCTCGCGGCTGCGCGTCGCCGAGAAGGAGATCGAGAAGCTGCGCGCCGCCCAGGTGCTCCAGGCCGCGGGCGACCTCGCGGCCGGCGCGCGCCGACACGGCTCGGCCCGGGTCGTGGCCGCCGAGGCGCCCGAGGGTGCCAGCGGTGACGACCTGCGCAAGCTGGTCCTGGACGTGCGCGGACGCCTCGGTGAGGACGAGCCCGTGGTCGTGGCGATGACCGCCGTGCCCAAGGACCGTCCCGTCGTGGTGATCGCCGCGAACAAGGCCGCGCAGAAGGCCGGGATCAAGGCGGGCGACCTCGTGGGCGTCGCGGCCCGCGCCCTCGGCGGCGGTGGCGGCGGCAAGCCCGACATCGCCCAGGGCGGCGGCACCGACGCGAGCAAGGTGGACGAGGCCCTGCGCGCCGTGGAGGCGCGCGTCGCGGGCGCCTAGCCGCCTGGGCGCTGGTCCGTCCGACCGCGCCTCGTGGGGCCTTGTGGGTCACGCGGGGCGCGGTCGCCTTTTCGCCACTCCGAACGGGTCAATCACCCCGAGTTGTCGAACCTGTCCGTACAGTTTCGTTATGTGACCAAGCTGACGGTTCCCGAGCCGCCGGGACCCGATCCGACGCACGATGCCGCCGGACGACCCGGTGACACCCGCCCGGGCCCGGTGCGTGACCACTGTGACCTACACTCGGACCGTACGTGTGCGCCCCGGTCCCCGTTGACACGGCCGGACCCGAGGCCCCTGGCCCGGTCCCCGCGCGACCGGGGGCGTTCCATGGGTCAGGCTGCGCACCGTCATCGAATCGGGCATACTGTGGCGCGTCACAGCCGATCACATGGCTGTCTGCGCGGAGATTCCCGCGATCCAGCTGATGAACAGGACCACCGTGTTGAGGATTTCCCAGCAGCGGTGCTGTGCCGTCGACGGTACGGCCCGCGCGAGCAGCGCCCCCAGGCAGGAGGAGGCGTCCTCGTGAGACACGGTGTGCGCCTGGCGATCGATCCGGGCAACGCGCGTATCGGCGTCGCCGCCAGCGACCCCAGCGGCGTGCTGGCCAGCCCGGTCGAGACCATCCCGCGAGGCAGGGGCGACGTGCAGCGCATCGCCCTCCTCGTACTGGAGAAGGAGGCCCGCGAGGTCGTCGTGGGCTACCCTGCTTCACTGTCCGGCCAGGAGGGACCGGCGGCCCGGTCCGCGCGCGAGTTCGCGAACACCCTGGCCCGACTCCTCGACCCCGTCCCCGTCAGGCTCGTGGACGAACGACTCACCACGGTGACCGCCCAGGGACAGCTGCTCTCCGGCGCCTCCTTCGGGAAGAAGGGGGCCAAGGGCGGCCGGGCCCGCCGCTCGGTCATCGACCAGGCGGCCGCCACCGTGCTCTTGCAGAGCGCCTTGGACCAGGAACGGTCAACAGGCCATCCCCCGGGCGAGATCGTCCGTGCAAGCCAGGGAGATTCATGACCGACAGGGATGACTACCCCGATCCCTACCGTGGCCGTGCCGACCGCGAGGGCGGCTACGACTACGACCCGCTGTCCGACCCGCTGCCCGCGCAGCCGCCGTCACGCGGACGTCGGGCGCGCCCCGAGCCCCAGTCCAACCCCTGGGCCGAGCAGCCCGGGACGGGTGAGTTCGGGCACTCCGGACCACCCGCCGGCGATGCCCGCGCCCCCCGGTACGCGGCCCACACC